>NZ_JAAGPK010000407.1:0-492 GCF_017104685.1 Burkholderia sp. Tr-20355
TCCGAACAACCGCAGGCTCGGGCCGACGTCGACGATCAGCGTGGCTTCGTCGTCGAGCGCGACGCACGGCGAGAAACGCAGCAATGCGAGCGCGACCGCGCGCAGCGCATCGGCTTCGCGCGCGGGATCGCGTTCGACGAGCTGCGTCTCGGGCGCGAGCGTGAGCACGCCGCCGCGCTTCATGCCCGCGCGCACGCCCCGCCGCTGCGCGGCCGCATCGGCGATCAGCACGACACCCTGCTCGAGCACCGCACAGCCTGCGTCGCCGGCCTCGCCGGCCGCTGCGTCAGACGGCGGCGGGACGCACACGTCGAGCGGCAGGCGCGGCAGATGGATGCCGAGCAAGACGCGCATAGCGGCTCTCCACGATGGGCGACGGCAGGTCGAGCACGAGCGGCTCGCCGCGCGCCGGGCCGCGACGCTTGACGATGTCGAGCGACACGCCGCCCGGCACCGGATACAGCGCGACGCGCAGCACGGCCGGCGACGGCT
>NZ_JAAGPK010000408.1:0-549 GCF_017104685.1 Burkholderia sp. Tr-20355
TCGCCGCAGCCGCGCGCGCCACGCTCGCACGCGACGGCATCGCGGTGTTGTCGCTCGACGTCCGCGGGCCGGCCCGACCGCCGACGGCCGGCGCGCGGGAGATCACGCGTTTCACGCGCCAGCTCGCGAGCCTGTTGCAGGCCGGGCTGCCGATCGCACCGTCGCTCGAGATGCTCGCGCGTACACGGTCGCGCGACGGCGTGCCGCGCATCGCCGCGGGCCTCGCCCGCGAGATCGTCGGCGGGCGGCGCTTCGCCGACGCGCTCGCGCGCTATCCGTCGCAGTTCGGCACGCTGTACCGTCAGTTGATCGAAGTCGGCGAAGCGTCCGGCTCGCTCGGCATCGTGCTGACGCGCGTCGCCGAACACCGCGAGCGCGCCGATACGCAATGGCGCAAACTGCGGGCCGCCCTCGCGTATCCGGCCGCCGTCGTCCTGTTCGCGCTCGCGATCTCGGCCGCGCTGATGGTGTGGGTCGTGCCGACGTTCCGGCAGATTTTCGACGGTTTCGGCGCAGCCCTGCCCGCGCCGACCCGCGTGCTGCTCGGAC
>NZ_JAAGPK010000409.1:0-744 GCF_017104685.1 Burkholderia sp. Tr-20355
CCCCACACGCCGCTCTCCCGATCCCCGCGCGAGCGCGAGGCCGCGATCGGGGCCGGCGCCGAGCAGGATCGCGAGCGCGATGCGCGCGCTGTCGATCGCCTGCGCCGCGCGGGCCTGCTCGCGCGTTGCCGCCGCGACTTCGCTTTCCGCCTGGCGCTGCTGCGCGACGTTGTCGATGCCTTTCGTGACGCGCTGGCGCGTCAGCGACAGCGCTTCGTCGGCGCGGTCGAATTCGGCCTGCGCGACATCCTGCTGATCGAACGCATAGGCGAGATTCACGTAGGCGCGCGCGACGTTGACGGACAGCAGCACGCGCGCGGCCTGCGCATCGATCCGCGCCGCACGCGCTTCGCCGAGCGCGGCTTCCCACGTCGCCCGGCGGCCGCCCCACAGATCGAGATCCCAGCTCAGGCCGAGATTGATCTCGCGTGTGTGGCTGAAGACACCGCCGCCCTGGTCCGTCGAAAACTGCGTGCCGGACGTGCGTTCGCCCTTCGCGCTCGCGCGGCCGACGAGGTGCGGCAGTCGCGCGGCCTGCGCTTCGATCACCAGCGCCTGCGCCTCGCGCGCACGCGCATCGGCGGTCGCGAGATCGGGATTGCCGGCCAGCGCTTCGTCGATCAATGCATCCAGCTGCGCATCGTGCAACGCAAGCCACCAGTCGGCGGCCGGCCAGTCGGCGATCGGCGCATGCGCGAGGCTGCGCGACGCGGCGAGCGTATCGGCGCCGCGCAGCGTGCCGGC
>NZ_JAAGPK010000410.1:0-673 GCF_017104685.1 Burkholderia sp. Tr-20355
CGACTTCGACCGGCTTGTCGTCGGCAAACAGCTCGATCACTTCGCTGTCCACGTCGACCTCGACGGGTCTGTCGTCGGCGAACAGCTCGATCACCTCGCTGTCGACTTCGACCTCGACCGGCCTGTCGTCCGCGAACAGCTCGATCACTTCGCTGTCCACCTCGACTTCGACCGGCTTGTCGTCGGCAAACAGCTCGATCACTTCGCTGTCCACGTCGACCTCGACGGGTCTGTCGTCGGCGAACAGCTCGATCACCTCGCTGTCGACTTCGACCTCGACCGGCCTGTCCTCGGCGAACAGCTCGATCACCTCGCTGTCGACTTCGACCTCGACCGGCCTGTCGTCCGCGAACAGCTCGATCACCTCGCTGTCCACGTCGACCTCGACCGGCCTGTCGTCGGCGAACAGCTCGATCACGTCACTGTCCACCTCAACCTCGACCGGACTTTCGTCGGCAAATAGCTCGATCACGTCCCTGTCCACGTCAACGTCGACGGGCCTGTCGTCCGCGAATAGCTCGATCACTTCGCTGTCCACGTCGACCTCGACGGGTCTGTCGTCGGCCAACAGCTCGATCGATTCGCTGTCGACTTCGACCTCAACAGGCCTCTCGTCCGCGAACAGCTCGATCACCTCGCTGTCCACGTCGACCTCGACCGGCCTGTCGTCGGC
>NZ_JAAGPK010000411.1:0-650 GCF_017104685.1 Burkholderia sp. Tr-20355
TTCGGCGCGGGCTTTGGCGGCGTCACGCTCGCCGTGGTCGTCGTATCGGGTTTCGCGGCCGGCTTGGGCGCGGGCGCCGGTACGGGTGCCGGCGCGGCCGCAACGGCCGTGTCGGATGCCGGCGGTTCGTCATGCGCGACGCCTGCCTGCACGTCGGCCGCATCGTCGTCACGCGGCGCGACCGCCTGGTGCGCGGGCCGGTTCGGGATGTCGATCGCGATGTCGTCCGTGACGGGCTTCGGGTGTGAATCGAGCACCATCGGCAGCACGATCACGGCCGCCACGACGAGCGCGATCGCGCCGACGAGGCGACGGCGCGCGCGTTGCTTTTCTGGAAGGGTCGGATCGAGGAGCAGTGCGTCCGATTCCGGACGCTCGGTGCGGCGCGAGCGGCGCTCGACGCGCTCGGTGGTGCGCTCCGTGCGCACGTTCCGGGAGGTCCCGGTGCGACCGCCGCGCCGCGAGGGCGCGTCGTCGTCTTTTTTGCCGAACGAGAAAATTCCCATGAATGGCTGAGTCCGAAACTGCCCGTCAGTCAGTGTTGCTGCGATTTACGGTAGGCCAGCACGCCGGCAACCGTATGGAAACTGCCGAAAACCACGATTCTATCATTCTCGGATGCTCTTTTTAGTGCATCGCGAAACGCTTCT
>NZ_JAAGPK010000412.1:0-596 GCF_017104685.1 Burkholderia sp. Tr-20355
CGAACCCGTGTGATACATTTCAACGTCAGTCTGCAAAACTACCATATCGCCGCCCGTCCGCCGCATGTCCGACCGTCAGGAATCCGCCGTAGCTGCGCCCGAAGCGGGACCTCCGAAGCACGATCATCCGGTCCTGCGTCGCGTGTTCAGGGTGACGCTGGCAGTCGGGATCGGCACCTACTTCGTCGCGTCCGGCGCCTTCCTCGGGCTGCGCTACGTCCTGCTGCCCCGCATCGACGAATTCCGCCCGCGCATCGAGCGCGCGGTGTCCGACAAGCTCCACGCGCAGCTTTCGATCGGCAGGCTTTCCCCGAACTGGTCCGGCATGCAGCCGGGCGTCGAACTCACGAACCTGACGATCCGCGGCCGCGACGGCAAGGTCGCGCTGTCGGTGCCGCACGCGACGGCCGCGCTGTCGTGGATGTCGCTGCTGCGGCTGTCGCCCGCGCTGTCGAGCCTGATCGTCGACCAGCCCGACCTCGTCGTCGCGCGCGCGGCCGACGGTTCGCTGAGCGTCGCGGGCGTCGGCGTGGCAACCACCCACGGCGGCAGCGACACGTTCGGCACGTGGCTGCTGAAGCAGGAAGCGATCGTGC
>NZ_JAAGPK010000413.1:0-577 GCF_017104685.1 Burkholderia sp. Tr-20355
AGAAGTGGCTAGTCTAACCGCAAGGAGGACGGTCACCACGGTAGGATTCATGACTGGGGTGAAGTCGTAACAAGGTAGCCGTATCGGAAGGTGCGGCTGGATCACCTCCTTTCCAGAGCTTCTCGCAAAGTTGAGCGCTCACGCTTATCGGCTGTAAATTTAAAGACAGACTCAGGGGTCTGTAGCTCAGTCGGTTAGAGCACCGTCTTGATAAGGCGGGGGTCGTTGGTTCGAATCCAACCAGACCCACCATTGTCTGGCGGTAACACACCTGAGGCATCTGTACTCAATGGGGGCATAGCTCAGCTGGGAGAGCACCTGCTTTGCAAGCAGGGGGTCGTCGGTTCGATCCCGTCTGCCTCCACCAATCACCAACGCTAAGTGCTTGGTTCACACGCTGAACCGAGAATTTTGCATTGGCGATTGAGCCAGTCAGAGGATATCAACGGATATCGGCTGTCGTTCTTTAACAATCTGGAAGAAGTAAGTAATTTGGATAGCGGAAGCGTCTTGAGATGGACGTGAAAACTATCCGGGTTGTGATTGTATCGATGTATCTCAAGATGATTCGAACTCT
>NZ_JAAGPK010000414.1:0-446 GCF_017104685.1 Burkholderia sp. Tr-20355
TTGACGGGCGCCTCGCGGAACAGCCGCGCGATCGGGCCGTCGTCGACGTAGCCGTTGCCGCCGAACACTTCCATCACCTCGCCGGTCAACTCGACCGCGCGCTTGCAGACCCAGAATTTCGCGGCGGGCGTGACGATCCGCTTCCATGCGCGCTCGCGCGGCGAGTCGTCGCGTTCGAACGCGTCGGCCAGACGCATCGCGAGCGACAGCGCGGCTTCGCTTTCGAGCGCGAGATCGGCGAGCACGGTGCGCATCAGCGGCTGCTCGGCGAGCGCGCGGCCGAACGCGTGGCGCTGGCGCGTGTACGCGATCGCCTGCACGACGCCCTGACGCAGCATCGCCGCGCTGCCGAGCACGCAGTTCAGCCGCGTGTAGGTGGCCATCTCGATGATGGTCGGAATGCCGCGGCCTTCGTCGCCGAGCATGATGCCCCACGCGTCGTTCAG
>NZ_JAAGPK010000415.1:0-431 GCF_017104685.1 Burkholderia sp. Tr-20355
AGAAGTGGCTAGTCTAACCGCAAGGAGGACGGTCACCACGGTAGGATTCATGACTGGGGTGAAGTCGTAACAAGGTAGCCGTATCGGAAGGTGCGGCTGGATCACCTCCTTTCCAGAGCTTCTCGCACAAGTTGAGCGCTCACGCTTATCGGCTGTTGATTAAGACAGAAAGACTGTCTGTTAGCGGTTTTATCGGTTATAATGCCGGCCGCTTTCGATAATCTTCAATGAAAAACATTCGAATGATGATTTATTCGAGTCTTTCTCATTGGCGATTGAGCCAGTCAGAGCGGTACGTAGTACGTATCGGCTGTCGTTCTTTAACAATCTGGAAGAAGTAAGTAATTTGGATAGCGGAAGCGTCTTGAGATGGACGTGAAAACTATCCGGGTTGTGATTGTATCGATGTATCTCAAGATGATTCGAACTCT
>NZ_JAAGPK010000416.1:0-407 GCF_017104685.1 Burkholderia sp. Tr-20355
GCACACGCCGATCTCGGTGCCTTTCTCGGCGGCCAGCTGCTTGAGCCGGATCGCCGCCGACAGCCCGGCGGGGCCGCCGCCGACGATCACGACGTCGTATTCCATCGATTCGCGCGGGCCGTATTGCGCGAGCAAGTCCTGTGTGGTCAAAATCCTGTCTCCTCCTGCGTCCCGACCGTCAACCGGTCAGAACTGGTCTTCCGTCAACGCGAGCACGCTCTCGTTGCCCTTCGCGCCGACGATCGACGCCTCGAGCGCGCCGGCCTGCACGAGAATATGCTCCGCATAACATTGCGCGATCGCGATCTTCGCATCGAAGAACGCCGGGTCGCTCGCGCGGTTCGCCTGCGCCGCCACCAGCGCGCGCGCCATCTGCCACCCGCACAGCACCACGCCCGCCAGCTTCA
>NZ_JAAGPK010000040.1:0-58728 GCF_017104685.1 Burkholderia sp. Tr-20355
TCCGGCCGCCCGCGCCGCGTACAATAGTGGACTTTTGCACGTCCTCACCGCCTTATGTCCTCGCCCACCCTGTTTGAATTCTTCGCCCCCTGCCCGCGCGGCCTCGAAGCGGCGCTTGCCGCCGAGCTGGCCGAAATCGCCGGCCGCCACCTGAACGGCGCGCCGTTCACCGCGGGCGCGCAGGTGCCGGGCGGCGTCCATTTCAGCGGCGGCTGGGCCGCCGGCATGGCCGCGAACCTCCATTCGCGGATCGCGAGCCGGATCCTGCTGAAGATCGCGCACCGCGCGTACCGCAACGAGCAGGACGTCTATGCGCTCGCGCTCGAGCAGCCGTGGGAGCGCTGGTTCGCCGCCACGCAGACGCTGCGCGTCGACATCACCGCGATCAAGTCGCCGCTGAAGAGCCTCGAGTTCGCGACGCTGCGCGTGAAGGACGCGATCTGCGACCGGATGCGCGACAAGACCGGCGCGCGCCCGAGCATCGACACCGGTGCGCCGGACGTGCGCGTGTTCGCGTTCCTGACGGCCAACGAATGCACACTGTACCTCGACACGTCGGGCGAGCCGCTGTTCAAGCGCGGCTGGCGCCTCGACAAGGGCGCGGCACCGCTGCGCGAGAACCTCGCGGCCGGCATCCTGCGCCTGACGGGCTGGACGCCCGGCACCGCGCTGTACGACCCGATGTGCGGCAGCGGCACGTTCCTCGCGGAAGCCGCGCAGATCGCGCTCGGCGTCGCGCCCGGCGTCGAACGCCGGTTCGGCTTCGAAAAGCTCAAGCAGTACGACATCACCGCGTGGCAGGGCCTGAAGGTCCCGGCGCTGGACGCGAAGCGCGCGGCGCGCGGCAAGCGCAATGAAGCGCTCGGCGTGTATGGCAGCGACATCTCCGGCGACATGCTCGAGAAGGCGCGCGCGAACCTCGAGCGCGCGGGCGTGCCGTCGGTGTGGCTCAAGCAGGTCGACGCGCGCGGGATGACGCCGCCGTGCGACGCGCCGGGCATCATCCTCGCGAACCCGCCGTACGGCGAGCGGATCGAAGTGCGCGGCCGCAGCGCGCGCGGCGAGGTGCGCGAAACCGGCCGCAACCGCGGCAACGACGATGCGTTCCGCCGCACGCACACCGACGCACCGGACAGCGAGTTCTTCAACGTGCTGGGCGATGCGCTGAAGCAGCGCTTCACGGGCTGGCAGGCGTTCCTGCTGACATCCGACCGTTCGCTGCCGGGCCAGCTGCGGCTGCGCGAATCGGCAAAGACCCCGCTGTTCAACGGCGCGCTCGAGTGCCGGCTGTTCCGCTTCGACCTGATCGCCGGCAGCGTGAAGGCGCGTCCGGCCGCGCCGGAAGGCGGCGACGCGTAATCCGCGTCCATCGGGGCCGCCCGTGCGGCCGCCGCGGCACAGACAAGCGCCGCCGTTACCGCACCCGCGGCAACGGCGGCGTTTCGTTTCAGTGCTTCGACTCCGACCCGCGCGCCATCCTGAATGGCAGTGCACGCCCGGTCTCGAGCAGCGTCTTCAGGCTCGACAGCACGACCGGCCAGCCGCCGCGAATCCCGCGATCCCTCTCCGAACCGGGCGCGAGCCCGTCGTGCGTGACGGTCCGCTTCACGACGCCGGCCGGCGGCTCGACGAGGTAGATCCCGCGCGATTCTTCACCCTCCCCCCGACGGCGTGCGCCACGTGACGACCAGCCGGCGCGGCGGACCGTTCTCGATTACCTCGCCGACGATGTCGACCCGCGACGGATCGTCGTCGTCCTGACGTTCCCAGCACGAGCCCGGCCGCCAACAAAACGAGGTCCATGCCGCTCCCGGGTCAATGGCGTCATTGCGCAACCCCATGGTTGCATGTCAAGGGTGACAACTCTACTGACAATACGGTGTCAGCAGCCCGCGCTCACACTTCAATCCCGGCGCAATGCAGGCTGGTTTCCACACCGAACCCGAATAACAACGCAACAAGGAGCTCGTCATGACGTCCGCAACGGCCACCGCCACCCTGGAACGCGCAATCGCGTGGTTCGACATCCCGTCCCTCGATTTCGAACGGGCGATCCGCTTTTACGAAACCGTGCTGCAAACCACGTTGCAGCGCGCGATCATCGGCGGCGTGCCGATGGCCACGTTCGATCACGAAGCGTCGAGCACCGGCGGCAGCATCGTGTTCGATCCGCAGCAGATCAAGCCGAGCGCGAACGGCGTGCTCGTCTACCTGAACGCCGGCGAATCGGTCGTCGCGGCGCTCGAACGCGCGAAGCGCGCGGGCGGCGTCGTGCAAGGCTCGGTCGTCGAGCTGCCGAACAACTACGGCTACGTCGGCTACCTGATCGACACCGAAGGCAACCGCGTCGGCCTGCACGCGCCGAAATGCCACTGAGCGCACCGGCCGGCGGCCCGGCGCGGCGCTATCATCGCGAAATCCCCGTAGCCAGAGGAATCGAGGTGCTGTCATGACCCGCCGTGCCGACCGCCTGTTCCAGATCGCCGAGCTGTTGCGCGGGCGTCGTCTCACGACCGCGCAACAGCTGGCCGACTGGCTGTCGGTGTCGCCGCGCACGGTCTATCGCGACGTGCGCGACCTGCAACTGTCGGGGGTGCCGATCGAAGGCGAGGCCGGCATCGGCTACCGGCTGAACCGCAACGCGAGCCTGCCGCCGCTCACGTTCACGGCCGAGGAGCTGGCGGCGCTCGCCACCGGCGCGCGGATGCTCGAAACCTGGGGCGGCGCGCGTTTCGCGAGCGGCGCGCGCTCGGCGCTCGCGAAGATCGCGTCGGCGATGCCGGCCGACAAGCGCACGGCGCTCGACCGCCTGCCGGTGTTCGCGCCGTCGTTCCACATCGACGAGACGTTCTGCGCCAAGGTCGACGCGATCCACCAGGCCATCGACACGCGCCACGTCGTCGGTTTCGACTATCGCGACCGGCTCGGCGCGCATTCGCAACGCCGCGTCTGGCCGCTCGGGCTCGTGTACTGGGGCGGGCGCTGGACGATCGGCGCGTGGTGCGAGCTGCGCGGCGATTTCCGCACCTTCGACATCGCGCGCATGGGCGACATCACCGTGCACGAGCAGTTTCCGGACATGGAAGGGCGGCGGATCGCCGACTACATGCGGATCGCGGAAGCGCCGATGCGCTGACGCGGCACGGCAGCGGGCGTCCACCGCGCAAGGGGCGCACGCCGCCGCCCGCGTTTCCCGGGGCGCCATCCGGCGCCCGGTCCGGCCTTCATTACTCGCCGATTAGCCGCCGAACACCACCGGCCGCTTCGGCCGCTCGTCCACGTGCAGCGAAAACACGTCCGCCCGCGCGTAGTGGCCGACGACGTCGAAGTCGTAACGCGCCCGCACGAGTTCGTCGGTATCGATACGCGCGGTCACGAGCCCGGCCTCGCCGATCAGCGGCTCGGTCAGCAGGTCGCCGAGCGGCCCGACGATCACGCTGCCGCCGCGGATCAGCGGCCGCTCGGGATCCCAGCCCGGCACGTCGATACCGAGCGCGCGCGGCGACGGCTGCACCTGGCACGCGCTCACGACGAAGCAGCGCCCTTCGTGCGCGATGTGCCGCATCGAGTTCTGCCACAGATCGCGCTCGTCGACGGTCGGCGCACACCAGATCTGCACGCCTTTCGCGTACATCGCGCAGCGCAGCAGCGGCATGTGGTTCTCCCAGCAGATCGCCGCGCCCGCGCGGCCGGCTGCCGTCTCGACGACGGGCAGCGTCGAGCCGTCGCCCTGCCCCCAGATCAGCCGTTCGGTGCCGGTCGGCATCAACTTGCGGTGTTTCGCGACGAGCCCGTCGCGCGGATCGAAGAACAGCGCCGTGCAGTACAGCGTGCTGCCGCCGCGCTCGATCACGCCGACCACGAGGCTCGCGCCCGTGCGCTGCGACAGCGCGGCCAGCTCGTCGGTTTCCGGACCCGGCACGTCGATCGCCTGCGCGGCGTAGCGCGCATACGCGTCGCGGCCCTCGGGCAGCCGATAGCCGAGGCGCGTGCCGAAGATCTCGCCTTTCGGATAACCGCCGAGCACGGCCTCGGGCAGCACGACGAGCGACGCGCCGCTGTCGCGGATCGCGGTTTCGTAGCCGAGGATCGTGTCGAGCGTGGCGCGCGTGCCGGCGGGCGATGCGCCGATCTGCAGCGCGGCGATGACTGACGTGGACATGAAGGCGTCTCCGGTGAATGAGGTGACGCCATCTTTATCGATATCATTTCATCGATCAAATCGATACAACGATAACTGACATGAATGCAGATGATATCGCCGGCCTCGACCTGAACCTGCTGAAGGTGTTCGAGGCGCTGTACGAGGAAGGCGGCGCGAGCCGCGCGGCGCTGCGGCTCGACCTCACGCAGTCGGCCGTCAGCGCGGCGCTTGCGCGGCTGCGCGTGATCTACGCCGATCCGCTGTTCGTGCGCACCGGCCGCGGGCTCGCGCCGACGCCGCGCGCGGACGAACTGAAGCCGATCCTGTCCGACGCGCTCGACCGCTGCCGCGAAAGCCTCGCGATCGCGGCCGACAGCGGCGACCGCGTCGGCCGCACGATCTCGGTCGGGCTGTCGGACGACTTCGAGATCGCGCTCGGCCGCGCGTTGATCGATGCGGTCGCGCGGGAAGCCGCGGGCATCCGGCTGATCTTCCGGCAGACCCACAGCGGCATCGCCGGCGACGCGCTGCTGCGGCACGGCGTCGATCTCGCGATCGCGTCGGGCGGGTTCTCGGCGAACGGGCTGAGCCGGCGTGCGGTCGCGACGGGCGGGTACGCCTGCCTGATCGATCCGGCCGCCCGCGCGCAGCCGCCGCGCGCGCTGACGCTCGCCGATTTCCTGCGGCGCGACCACCTGCTCGTGTCGTCGGGCGGCGTGATCGGGATCGTCGACGAGGCGCTGGCCGCGCTCGGCCACAAGCGGCGCGTCGCGGCGTCGACCACGCATTTCGCCGCGTTGCCGTACCTGCTCGCCGGCTCCGACGCGGTCGCGACGATTCCCGCGCACGCGGCGCGCGCGATCGCCCATTCCACGCCGCTGCGCGCGCTTGCCTGCCCGGTCGACCTGCCGCGCTATCCGGTCGAAATCGGCTGGCGCACGAGCACGCAGCGCGACCCGGCGATCGTGCGCGTCCGCGACACGATCGCCGCGTGCGTCACGCGCCTCGTCGCGCCGTGAATGCACGTGCGTCGGGATTGCCGGCCGCGCCGCCGGCGCGGCCGCACACCACCCGCAACCGCGCTGGCGCCGTTTTCCACCCGAGACGACGGCCGTGCCCGCATCTTCCGCACGATCGATCGCGCACGGCCGCGGCGCCCGCCGGCACCGCATCGCCCCTCGACGGCAAGACGCGCGGCTTACGGGGTCGGATTCGCCAGACCAGACGGCCGGCAGCGTTCGGGCGCAACCGGTAAAATGCCGATCCATGAAACCCGAAATCTGGACCCCGCATGTGACGGTCGCCGCGCTCGTCGAGCACGCCGGCCGCTTTCTCGTGATCGAGGAAGAAACCTCGACGGGCCTGCGCATCAACCAGCCGGCAGGCCATCTCGAGGCCGGCGAAACGCTGGCCGACGCCGTGATCCGCGAAACGCTCGAGGAAACCGCGCACCCGTTCACGCCCGACGCGCTCGTCGGCGTCTATCTCGCGCACTACGACCGCCCCGGCACCGCCGGCGCGACCTACCTGCGCTTCACGTTCTGCGGCACGGCCGGCGAACCGGTCGCGGGCCACGTGCTCGACGACGGCATCGTCCGCACGCTGTGGATGACGGCCGACGAACTGCGCGCGTGCAGCGAGCGTCACCGCTCGCCCGCCGTGATGCGCTGCGTCGACGACTATCTCGCCGGGCGGCGCATTCCGCTCGATTTCGTGCACACGCATTCGGTCGCGCCGCGCCCCGAAGCATTCGAACGTCAGGCGGTCAACAAATGAGCAAGCGCCGTGTAGTAGTGGGCATGTCGGGCGGCGTCGATTCGTCGGTGACCGCGTGGCTGTTGAAGGAACAGGGCTACGACGTGGTCGGCCTGTTCATGAAGAACTGGGAAGACGACGACGACGGCGAATACTGCTCGACGCGCCAGGACTGGATCGACGTCGTGTCGGTGGCCGACCTGATCGGCATCGACGTGGAGGCCGTCAACTTCGCCGCCGAATACAAGGACCGCGTGTTCGCCGAGTTCCTGCGCGAATACTCGGCCGGCCGCACGCCGAACCCCGACGTGCTGTGCAACGCCGAGATCAAGTTCAAGGCGTTCCTCGACCACGCGATGTCGCTCGACGCGGAAATGATCGCGACCGGCCACTATGCGCGCGTGCGCGAGCGCGACGGACGCTTCGAACTGCTGAAGGCCTTCGATCATACGAAGGACCAGTCGTACTTCCTGCACCGGCTGAACCAGGCGCAACTGTCGAAGACGATGTTCCCGCTCGGCGAGATCCCGAAGACGAAGGTGCGCGAGATCGCCGCGCAGATCGGGCTGCCGAACGCGAAGAAGAAGGATTCGACCGGCATCTGCTTCATCGGCGAACGGCCGTTCCGCGATTTCCTGAACCGCTACCTGCCGACGAAGCCCGGCCCGATGAAGACGCCCGACGGCAAGGTGGTCGGCGAGCACATCGGCCTCGCGTTCTACACGTTCGGCCAGCGCAAGGGCATCGGCCTGGGCGGCAGCAAGAGCGGCAGCGGCGAACCGTGGTTCGTCGCCGCGAAGGACATCGCGTCGAACACGCTGTACGTCGTGCAGGGCCACGATCATCCGTGGCTGCTGTCGCGCCAGCTCGTCGCCGGCAACGTGAGCTGGGTCGCCGGCGAGCCGCCGGCCGACGGCTTCGCGTGCGGCGCGAAAACGCGCTACCGGCAGGCCGACGCCGCCTGCGCGTTCGGCGCGGCCGCGCCCGGCCCGGCAGGCGAAGCGCGCTTCTCGCTCGCGTTCGACGACGCGCAGTGGGCCGTCACGCCCGGCCAGTCGGCCGTGCTGTACGACGGCGAGATCTGCCTCGGCGGCGGCATCATCGAGCTCGCGGCAACCGACGCGCCCGGTCGGGCCGCACCGGCGGAAGGCCACGCACCGGCGCTCGCCGACGCACGCTGACACGTATTCGGTTTAGACTTGCGGCACGCCGCGCCCGGCGGAACACGATTCCGCCGCGGCCGGCGCGCCGCCGCGCAGCGCACGCATGGCGGCATTTCAAGATTCTTATGGAGTCCCCATGCTTTCACGACGCTATCTGGCGATGTGGTGTGCCGTCCTGTTGCTCGTCGCGGCGGCCGCGCTCGCGTCGGCCCACGTGCTGTCCTGGTTGTGGATCATCATCCCCGTCGCCCTCGTCGCGCTCGGCCTGTACGACCTGAAGCAGGACCGTCACGCGATCCTGCGCAACTACCCGCTCTGGGGCCACTTCCGCTTCCTGTTCGAATTCATCCGACCTGAAATCCGCCAGTACTTCGTCGAGGACGACACCGACGAGAAACCGTTCTCGCGGGCGCAGCGCAGCCTCGTGTACCAGCGCGCGAAGAACGTCGCCGACAACCGCCCGTACGGCACCGAGCTGAACGTGAAGGCCGTCGCGCACGAATGGATCAGCCACTCGCTCGCGCCGACGAAACTGCCGAACCACGATTTCCGCATCCGCGTCGGCGCGAATCGCGCGCAACCGTACGACATTTCGATCTTCAACATCTCGGCGATGAGCTTCGGCTCGCTGTCCGCGAACGCGATCCGCTCGCTGAACCTCGGCGCGAAGAAAGGCGGGTTCGCGCACGATACCGGCGAAGGTTCGCTGTCCAAGTACCACCGCGAGAACGGCGGCGACATCATCTGGGAAATCGCGTCCGGCTATTTCGGCTGCCGCAACGAAGACGGCACGTTCAACCCCGACAAGTTCGCGAAGCAGGCCGCCGATCCGCAGGTCAAGATGATCGAGGTGAAGCTGTCGCAGGGCGCGAAGCCCGGCCACGGCGGCGTGCTGCCGGCCGCGAAGATCACGCCGGAAATCGCCGAGACGCGCGGCGTGCCGATGGGCAAGGACTGCATCTCGCCCGCGACGCACTCGGAGTTCTCCACGCCGCGCGGGCTGCTCGAATTCGTCGAACGGCTGCGCACGCTGTCGGGCGGCAAGCCGACCGGCTTCAAGCTGTGCATCGGCCATCCGTGGGAATTCTTCGGCATCGCGAAGGCGATGATCGAGACCGGCATCGTGCCCGACTTCATCGTCGTAGACGGCGCGGAAGGCGGCACCGGCGCGGCGCCGCTCGAATTCACCGACCACGTCGGCGTGCCGCTGCAGGAAGGGCTGCTGCTCGTGCACAACACGCTCGTCGGGATCGGCGTGCGCGACCGCGTGAAGATCGGCGCGAGCGGCAAGATCATCACCGCGTTCGACATCGCCCGCACGCTCGCGATCGGCGCGGACTGGGTGAACTCGGCGCGCGGCTTCATGTTCGCGGTCGGCTGTATCCAGGCGCAGCACTGCCACACCGACCGCTGCCCGACCGGCGTCGCGACGCAGGACCCGGTGCGCCAGCGCGCGCTCGTCGTGCCCGACAAGGCCGAGCGCGTGTACAACTTCCACCGCAATACGCTGCATGCGCTGCAGGAACTCGTGCAGGCGGCCGGCCTCGGCCATCCGTCCGAGCTGCGCGCGCATCACATCGTGCAGCGGGTCGCGCCGCACGAGGTGCGGCTGATGTCGCAGTTGCTGAAGTACCTGAAGCCCGGCGCGCTGCTCGACGGCCGGACCTGCGGCTTCACGCTGTACGACAAGTGGTGGCCGATCGCGCGCAGCGATTCGTTCACGCTCGGCGAGGCCGTGTACGCGTCGATCGAGTGACGCGCGCGGCCGCCCCGTTCCGCCGGCGGCCCGCGCGGCAAAAAGAAAAGCGCCCCGCGGGGCGCTTTTCTTTTGTCTGCCGAATGCGTGAATGCGTGGCCGGCCGCTCAGCTCTGCGGCAGCGTATCGGCGAACGATTGCCGCTGCTGCAGCTTCACGAAATGCTTGTCGAGGTTCGGGTGGCGATCGCGCCAGTTGAGCTCGGGCATCCGGAAATCGAGGTAGCCGAGCGCGCAGCCGAGTGCGATGTCGGCCAGCGTGTAATGATTGCCGACGCACCAGGTCTTGCCGCCGAGGCCCTGCGACATCGCGACGAGACCGTCGTCGATCTTGCGCTGCTGGCGGGCGATCCAGCTCGCGCTGCGCTGCGCCTCGTCGCGCATCGTGTGTTCGACGCGAATCGCGACCGCCGCGTCGAGCACGCCGTCGCCCAGCGCTTCCCAGCAGCGCACCTCGACGCGCTCGCGGCCCGACGGCGGAATCAGCTTGCCGACCGGCGACAGCGTGTCGACGTATTCGCAGATCACGCGGGAATCGAACACCGCGGCACCATCCTCCATCACGAGGCACGGCACCTTGCCGAGCGGGTTCGATGCATGAATATTCGTGTCCGGCGCCCACACGTTCTCGAGCTCCAGCTTGTAGTCGATCTTCTTTTCAGCGAGCACGATCCGCGCCTTGCGGACGTACGGGCTGCCGAGCGAACCGATTAATTTCATCATCTGCCTTTTTTGGGGAACCGCCGAGAGTATACGTTGTCGCCGATCATAACCGGCCGGCGCGGCCGGGTAGAAAATCGCCGGCCCGGCCTGTGGATGGTTTGCAACAACCGCCGCGCGGCCTTCCGGCGCGGCTTCGGGCGCCCCTCTCACGCACCGCGTCGCGCGGCGCTACAATCGCACGATGAATGCGCCCATCGATACCGCCATCGCCGTCGACGTCTACCGCCAGCGCCGTGAACGCGTGCTTGCCGCACTGCGTGCCGCGGGCGGCGGCGTCGCCATCGTTCCCACCGCGCCGGAACTGCTGCGCAACCGCGATACGGCCTACCCGTACCGGTTCGACAGCTACTTCCATTACCTGACGGGCTTCACCGAGCCGGATGCCGTGCTCGTGCTGAACGCGGCCGCGCCGCACGGCGCGCCGGAGTCGATCCTGTTCTGCCGCGGCAAGAACATCGACCGCGAGATCTGGGAAGGCTTTCACTACGGCCCCGAGGCCGCGCGCGACGCGTTCGGCTTCGATGCGGCATTCGCGGTCGACGTGATCGACACCGAGATGCCGCGCCTGCTCGCCGACGCGGGCACCGTGCACTACCGGTTCGGCGCATCGGCCGACTTCGACCGCCAGCTCGCCGGCTGGATCGACGCGGTGCGCGCGCTGGCGCGCACGGGCGTCGCCGCGCCGGACGCGCTGCTCGACCTCACGCCGCTGCTCGACGACATGCGGCTCGTGAAGGACGAACACGAACTCGCGATCATGATGCGCGCCGCGCACATCTCCGCGCTCGCGCACCGCCGCGCGATGCAGGCGTGCCGGCCCGGCATCCGCGAATACGAACTCGAGGCCGAGCTGCTGTACCTGTTCCGCAAGCACGGCGCGCAGTCGCCCGCGTACGGCTCGATCGTCGCGGCCGGCGCGAACGCGTGCGTGCTGCACTACCCGGCCGGCAACGCGGCCGCGCGGGACGGCGACCTGATCCTGATCGACGCCGCGTGCGAACTCGACGGCTATGCGTCGGACATCACGCGCACGTTCCCGGCCAACGGGCGCTTCTCGCCCGCGCAGCGCACGCTGTACGACATCGTGCTCGCCGCGCAGCAGGCCGCGATCGATGCGACGCGCGCGGGCGTGCCGTTCGAGGCGCCGCACGATGCGGCCGTGCGCGTGCTCGCGCAGGGGTTGCTCGACACCGGCATCATCCCGAAGGCCCGCTTCTCGAGCGTCGACGACGTGATCGCCGAGCGCGCGTACACGCGCTTCTACATGCACCGCACGGGCCACTGGCTCGGGATGGACGTGCACGACTGCGGCGACTACCGCGAGCGGCTCGCCGCGCGTGACGCCAACGGCGCGCTGCCGTGGCGCACGCTGAAGCCCGGCATGACGCTGACGGTCGAGCCCGGCCTGTACGTGCGCGCGGCCGACGACGTGCCGCCCGAGTACTGGAACATCGGCATCCGCATCGAGGACGACGCGATCGTGCGCGAGCACGGCTGCGAACTGATCACGCGCGGCGTGCCGGTCGACGCCGACGAGATCGAAGCGCTGATGCGCGCGGGCGCATGACCGGCCGCCGACCGATACCACCGTTTCACGAATCAAGATGACGACCGCTTCCCCCCCGGCCACGCCGGACTACGACCTCGCCATCGTCGGCGCGGGCCCCGTCGGGCTCGCGCTCGCCGGCTGGCTCGCGCGCCGCAGCGCGACGCAGCGCGCATCGATCGCGCTGATCGATGCGCGCGAACCGGCCGCGACCGCGAACGACCCGCGCGCGATCGCCGTGTCGCACGGCAGCCGCGTGCTGCTCGACACGCTCGCGTGGCCCGCCGATGCGACACCGATCGAACATATCCACGTGTCGCAGCGCGGCCATTTCGGCCGCACGCTGATCGACCGCGACGAACACGATGTCGCCGCGCTCGGCTATGTCGTGCGCTACGGCTCGATCGTGCAGGCGCTCGCCGGCGCCGTGCACGGCACGCGGGTCGACTGGCTCACGTCGACCACCGCACGCGCGCCGCGGCAGGACGCCGACGGCGTCACGCTGACGCTCGACGGCCCGCAGGGCGAGCGCACGCTGCGCGCGCGCATCGTGATCAATGCCGAAGGCGGGCTGTTCCACGAACAGCAGGCCGATACGGCCAAGCACCGCCGCGACTACGGACAGACGGCGCTCGTCGGCACGGTCACGGTATCGGCACCGCGCCCGAACGTCGCGTGGGAACGCTTCACGCACGAAGGTCCGCTCGCGCTGCTGCCGCTCGGCGGCCCACGCCAGGCCGACTACTCGCTCGTCTGGTGCTGCACGCCCGACGAAGCGGCACGACGTGCCGCGCTGCCCGACGACGCGTTCCTGCGCGAGCTCGGCAGCGCGTTCGGCGAACGCATGGGCGACTTCGTCGCGATCGCCGGACGCGCGTCGTTCCCACTCGGGCTGAACGCCGCGCAGACCCTGGTCAGCGGCCGCGTCGCGTTCGTCGGCAACGCCGCGCAAACCCTGCACCCCGTCGCGGGCCAGGGGCTCAACCTCGGGCTGCGCGATGCGCATACGCTCGTCGACGTGCTGTCCGCGCAAGGCTTCGAAGCAACCGCGCTCGCGGCCTTCAACGCGCGCCGCGCGCTCGACCGGCGCTTCACGATCGGCGCGACCGACACGCTGGCGCGGCTGTTTACGATCGATTCGGGCCCGCTTCCGCTGCTGCGCGGCGCGGCCCTCACCGCGCTCGAATTCGTGCCGCCGCTCAAGAAGGCGATCGCGCGCCAGATGATGTTCGGCCAGCGCAACTGACGCGCCGCGCACCGCGCGGTTGCGCGCGGCCACGCCAGGCAAACCGGGTCAAATCGGCGGGGCATGGGAATACGGTAAAATGCCCGTTTTCCGTCTTCCCTTCCCCTGCCCGCGCCGGTCGCGGGCGGTGCCATTGCGATGCCCGTTATCGGCCCTCACGTATTGCGTAACAACCTGTTCGTCGCCCCGATGGCCGGCGTGACGGATCGTCCGTTCCGCCAGCTGTGCAAGCGGCTGGGGGCCGGTTACGCCGTGTCCGAGATGGTCGCGTCCAACGCGCAGCTGTGGAAAAGCGCGAAGACGATGCGGCGCGCGAACCACGAAGGCGAGGTCGAACCGATCGCGGTGCAGATCGCCGGCGCCGATCCGGCGATGATGGCCGAAGCGGCCCGCTACAACGTCGACAACGGCGCGCAGATCATCGACATCAACATGGGCTGCCCGGCGAAAAAGGTCTGCAACGTCGCGGCCGGCTCCGCGCTGCTGCAGAACGAGCCGCTCGTGCAGCGGATCGTCGAGGCCGTCGTCGCGGCGGTCGGCAAGGGGCCCGATGCGGTGCCCGTCACGCTGAAGATCCGCACCGGCTGGGACCGCGAGCACAAGAACGCGATCACGGTCGCGCGCCTCGCCGAAGCGGCCGGCATCTCGATGCTCACCGTGCACGGCCGCACGCGCGCCGACCTGTACCGCGGCGACGCCGAATACGACACCATCGCGGCCGTGAAGGCGGCCGTTCGGATTCCGGTCGTCGCAAACGGCGACATCACGTCGCCCGCGAAGGCGAAGGCCGTGCTCGATGCAACGGGCGCCGACGCGCTGATGATCGGTCGTGCCGCGCAAGGCCGGCCGTGGCTGTTCCGCGAAATCGATCATTTCCTGCAAACCGGCGAGCTGCTGCCCCCGCCGCGGATCGACGAGATCCAGCACGTGATGAACGAACACCTGGAAGACCACTACGCTTTCTATGGTGAATTCACGGGCGTCCGTACTGCGCGCAAGCACATCGGCTGGTACACTCGCGGCCTTTCCGGCGCCAACGGGTTCCGGCACAGGATGAACACGCTCGATTCCACCCGCGAGCAGCTCGCCGCCGTCAATGCCTTCTTCGAGGCGCAAAAGGCGCTGTCGGACCACCTCGTCTACGTCGATGACGAAGAGGAAAACGGCCAGGGCGAGTCGGACGACCATAACCAGTTAGCAGCATGAGCAAGCACAACATCGAACAATGTGTCCGCGAGAGCCTGGACGTGTATTTCCGGGATCTAGACGGCTCCAATCCGCACGACGTCTATGAAATGGTGATGTCCTGCGTCGAAAAGCCGATGCTCGAGGTCGTGCTCGTACAGGCGGGCGGCAACCAGTCGCTCGCCGCGGAGTACCTCGGCATCAACCGCAACACGCTGCGCAAGAAGCTGCAGCAGCACGGCCTGCTGTAGCCGGCCGTCCCGTCCCCGTTTCCCTGGCTATTGGTGGTTCCATCATGATCAAGCAAGCGCTCATTTCCGTTTCCGACAAGACCGGCATCGTCGACTTCGCGAAGTCGCTGTCCGACCTCGGCGTCAAGCTGCTGTCGACGGGCGGTACCGCGAAACTCCTCGCCGACGCCGGCCTGCCCGTTACCGAAGTGGCCGACTACACGGGCTTCCCGGAAATGCTCGATGGGCGCGTGAAGACGCTTCACCCGAAGGTGCACGGCGGCATCCTCGCGCGCCGCGACCTGCCCGAGCACATGCAGGCGCTGGAGCAGCACGGCATCCCGACGATCGACCTGCTCGTCGTGAACCTGTACCCGTTCGTCGCGACGATCGCGAAGGACGACTGCACGCTCGCCGACGCGATCGAGAACATCGACATCGGCGGCCCGACGATGCTGCGCTCGGCCGCGAAGAACCACCGCGACGTGACGGTCGTCGTCGATCCGGCCGACTACGCGGTCGTGCTCGATGAAATGAAGGCGAACGGCAATACGGTCGGCTACCCGACCAACTTCCGCCTCGCGACGAAGGTGTTCGCGCACACCGCGCAATACGACGGCGCGATCACGAACTACCTGACAAGCCTGACCGACGAGCTGCAGCACGCGTCGCGCAGCACGTACCCGGCCACGCTGAACATGGCGTTCGACAAGGTGCAGGACCTGCGCTACGGCGAGAACCCGCACCAGAGCGCGGCGTTCTACCGCGACCTCGCGACGCCGGCCGGCGCACTGGCGAACTACCGCCAGTTGCAGGGCAAGGAACTGTCGTACAACAACATCGCGGATTCGGACGCGGCGTGGGAATGCGTGAAGACGTTCGACGCGCCGGCCTGCGTGATCATCAAGCATGCGAACCCGTGCGGCGTCGCGGTCGGCAACGACTCGGCCGACGCATACGCGAAGGCGTTCCAGACGGATCCGACTTCCGCATTCGGCGGCATCATCGCGTTCAACCGCGAAGTCGACGAGGCAGCCGCGCAGGCAGTCGCGAAGCAGTTCGTCGAAGTGCTGATCGCCCCGTCGTTCTCCGACGCCGCGAAGCAGGTGTTCGCCGCGAAGCAGAACGTGCGCCTGCTCGAGATCGCGCTCGGCGACGGCCATAACGCCTTCGACCTGAAGCGCGTGGGCGGCGGCCTGCTCGTGCAGTCGCTCGATTCGCGGAACGTGCAGCCGAGCGAGCTGCGCGTCGTCACGAAGCGCCAGCCGACCGCGAAGGAAATGGACGACCTGCTGTTCGCGTGGCGCGTCGCGAAGTACGTGAAGTCGAACGCGATCGTGTTCTGCGGCAACGGCATGACGCTCGGCGTCGGCGCCGGCCAGATGAGCCGCGTCGATTCGGCACGCATCGCAAGCATCAAGGCGCAGAACGCGGGCCTCACGCTGGCCGGTTCGGCGGTCGCGTCGGATGCGTTCTTCCCGTTCCGCGACGGCCTCGACGTCGTGGTGGCCGCAGGCGCGACCTGCGTGATCCAGCCGGGCGGCTCGATGCGCGACGACGAAGTGATCGCGGCGGCCGACGAGCACGGCATCGCGATGGTCCTGACGGGCGTGCGCCACTTCCGTCACTGATCGCATGCGGCCCGCGCGGGCCGAACACGAAAACCCGGCGGCGTCGCACCCGCCGGGTTTTTTATTGCGCGGCGCCTTCGCCCGCAACCGGGCGGCCGGCGCGTCGCACCATTCGTTGTAGTATCGCTGCATCGGGCAACTCTCCTCACTCATGCGAATTCTCGGCATCGACCCCGGCCTGCGCGTCACCGGCTTCGGCGTCATCGACGTCAGCGGCCACCGGCTCGCCTATGTCACGAGCGGCGTGATCCGCACGCCGACGGCCGACCTGGCCACCCGGCTCGGCACGATCTTCCAGGGCGTCTCGACGATCGTGCGCGAACATGCGCCCGACCAGGCCGCGATCGAAAAGGTGTTCGTCAACGTGAACCCGCAGTCGACGCTGCTGCTCGGCCAGGCGCGCGGCGCCGCGATCTGCGGCCTCGTCGCGGGCGGCCTGCCGGTCGCCGAATACACGGCGCTGCAGCTGAAGCAGGCGGTGGTCGGCTACGGCCGCGCGACCAAGACGCAGATGCAGGAGATGGTCACGCGCCTGCTCAATCTCTCCGGCCAGCCGGGCTCGGACGCGGCCGACGCGCTCGGCATGGCGATCTGCCATGCGCACGGCGGCAACACGCTCAGCACGCTTGGCGGCCTCGCGCCGGCGCTCGCACAGAAAGGGCTGCGCGTGCGGCGCGGGCGACTGGTCGGCTGACGCCGGCGCGCGCGGTCACCCGGCATGCCGGTTCGGTGCCGCGACCGTCCCGAACGCGCGCGGCGCACCCACGACACGTATCGCCTCGGCCTGACGGCCGGGCCCATCGGCATTGCGCCGCGCGTGCGCTACACTCGCGCTTTATTCCTCTCGTCCCGCCCTCCATGATCGGTCGCATCGCCGGCATCCTGCTCGAAAAGAACCCGCCTCATCTGCTCGTCGACTGCAACGGCGTCGGCTACGAAATCGACGTGCCGATGAGCACCTTCTACAACCTGCCGCAGACGGGCGAGCGCATCGTGCTGCTCACGCAGCAGATCGTCCGCGAGGACGCGCATCTGTTGTACGGCTTCCTGACGCCGCAGGAGCGCACGACCTTCCGCGAGCTGCTGAAGATCACCGGCATCGGCGCACGCATGGCGCTCGCCGTGCTGTCCGGCATGAGCGTGCAGGAGCTCGCGCAGGCCGTGACGATGCAGGACGCCGCGCGCCTCACCCGCCTGCCCGGCATCGGCAAGAAGACGGCCGAACGCCTGCTGCTCGAGCTGAAGGGCAAGCTCGGCGCCGACCTCGGTGCGCTTGCCGGCGCCGCGTCGCCGTCCGATCACGCGACCGACATCCTCAACGCGCTGCTCGCGCTCGGTTACTCCGAGAAGGAAGGCCTGGCCGCGATCAAGAACGTGCCGGCCGGCACCGGTGTGTCGGAAGGCATCAAGCTCGCGCTGAAGGCGCTGTCGAAGGCGTAACGCGCGGTCGATCCGGCCGTCGAAACCAGTGTCGCGCGGCGCCGCGCCGCGCGCCAGTCGGCCGTTCGGCCAGGTGGGCCGGACCGCGTCGCGCGGTACAATGGCCGCATGATCGAAACCGACAAACTCGCCACCGAGCAGCGGATCATCGCCGCCACGCCCGCCTCGTCGCACGAGGAGGTGTTCGAACGTGCGCTGCGGCCGCGCCAGCTCGACGACTACGTCGGCCAGGAAAAGGTGCGCGGCCAGCTCGAGATCTTCATCGAAGCCGCCAAGCGCCGCTCCGAGCCGCTCGACCACGTGCTGCTGTTCGGGCCGCCGGGCCTCGGCAAGACGACGCTCGCGCACATCATCGCGCGCGAAATGGGCGTGAACCTGCGCCAGACGTCCGGCCCCGTGCTCGAGCGCGCGGGCGATCTCGCCGCACTGCTGACCAACCTCGAAGCCAACGACGTGCTGTTCATCGACGAGATCCACCGGCTGTCGCCGGTCGTCGAGGAAATCCTGTATCCGGCGCTCGAGGATTACCAGATCGACATCATGATCGGCGAAGGCCCGGCCGCGCGCAGCGTGAAGCTCGACCTGCAGCCGTTCACGCTGGTCGGCGCGACCACCCGCGCGGGGATGCTGACCAACCCGCTGCGCGACCGTTTCGGGATCGTCGCCCGGCTCGAGTTCTACGATGCCGATCAACTGTCGCGCATCGTGCGGCGCTCGGCGTCGCTGCTGAATGCGCAGATCGATCCGAACGGCGCGCTGGAAATCGCGAAGCGCTCGCGCGGCACGCCGCGGATCGCGAACCGGCTGCTGCGCCGCGTGCGCGACTTCGCCGAAGTGAAGGCCGACGGCCAGATCACCGCGGCCGTGGCCGATGCCGCGCTCGCGATGCTCGACGTCGATCCGGTCGGCTTCGACCTGATGGACCGCAAGCTGCTCGAAGCGATCCTGTACAAGTTCGACGGCGGCCCGGTCGGCATCGACAACCTCGCAGCCGCGATCGGCGAGGAGCGCGACACGATCGAGGACGTGCTCGAACCGTACCTGATCCAGCAGGGCTTCCTGCAGCGCACGCCGCGCGGGCGCGTCGCCACGCTGCTCACCTATCGCCACTTCGGACTGTCGGTGCCCGACGCCCGCCGCCCCGAACGCGACGAGTGGGATACCCCCGACGGAAAGTAATCCGTCACCCGAGCCCCCCCGCCATGACGACGCCGCCCAGCCGCCACCCCGCCGCACCCGCACCGGGCCCGCGCTGGGCCGAGCCGATCCGCAGGCGGCTGGTGGCCGGCATCACGCACCTGACGGCGGGCGGCGGCGGGCCGTCGCTCGATCTCTCTTCGCCGCCCGGAGACCCGGGGCTGTTCGGCCCCGATGCCGTCTGCTGGCGCGTGCATGCGGATTTCACGTCGATGATGACGGGCGGCATCGCCGCGCTGCTGCTGCAGGCGCTCCATCCGCTCGCGCTCGCGGGCGTCTGGGATCACTCGTCGTTTCGCACCGACATCCTCGGCCGCTTGCGGCGCACCGCCACGTTCATCACGGGCACGACGTTCGGCAGCCGCGCCGACGCCATCGCGCTGATCGAGCGCGTGAAATCGATCCACGCGCGCATCTCGGGCACCGCGCCCGACGGGCGGCCGTACCGCGCCGACGATCCGGCCTTGCTCGCCTGGGTACACGTCGCGGAAGTGTCGAGCTTCCTGGCCGCGCATCTGCGCTACGTGAATCCGTCGTTGTCGGGCGAGCTGCAGGACCGCTACTACGCCGAAACGGCGTTGGTCGCCGAACTGCTCGGCGCCCAAGGGGTACCGCGTTCGCGCGCCGAGGTCGCTGCCTATCTCGCGCGCATGCAGCCGGAACTCGAGGCCGGGCCGCACACCTTCGACGTGATGGAGATCCTGCTGAATGCGCCGGTCGCGACGCCCGCGCTGCGACCGGCCGCGTCGCTGATGATGCATGCCGGAATCGACCTGTTGCCGCCGTGGGCGCAGCGCATGCTCGGCGTGTCGACGTTCGCGCCGCTGCGGCGCGCGGTAGTCCGGCCCGGCGTACGGGCCGTCGCCCCCGTGCTGCGCTGGGCGCTCGTCAACGGCGCGTCGAAACGCGCACGCCGTCGCGCGACCGCGCCCCCGCCCGACGGCACCCCGTCCGCCTGACGATCCGGCTCTTCCGATCATTTCAATTGGCTGTCAAATTCCCGTGACAAGCTGACGGGCTTGCACACGCCCACGGTCGTACGCCCCGCCCGTCCCGCCTGCCCGTGATCCGCGCGAGGTCCCGTTCACCCAACCGATACCCGATGCCCGCGATGCTCCGCCTGCCGATCCGTTTCGCCCTCGCCGCCAGCCTGTCCGCCGTCTTCGCCCTCACCGCATGCGGAGGCGACGATATCGCCGCCGTGGCGCGTACCGATGCGCAAACGCCGTCCGGCGGCACCACGACCCCGCCGGCCCCCCCGCCGCCGGCCACCGTCACGCCGCAACCGGGCAAGTGGAAAGCCGCGCGCGCGGGCGACCTGATCGACGTGACGCTCGGCGACCTCCATCCGACACAGGGTGCGATCGGCTACGACCAGATCTATTACAAGCTCGGCCGCTACGAGCTGCAGCCCGACAAGAAGTTCGACGACTTCTGCGCGGACGAAGGGCTCGGCGGTCTCGCATCGGGCGGCTACACGGCCAGGTCGTCGCTACGCGAACCGGCGAGCTATACATGCACGACGACCGACGCGAACGCCCGCGACCGCTCGGTGCTGAACCCCGTCGTGATCGGCCCGAACGGCGATGCGCTGTACCTGACCGACGGCCATCACGGCCTGTCGACCTACTACGAGACGCCCGACGGCGGCCCGGCGCTGCACGTGCACGTCGTCGTCAAGGACAACCTCGGCGACTACTCGGGCGACGCGTTCTGGCAGCAGATGCAAAGCCGCGGTTATCTGCGCCTGAAGAATGGCGAAGGCAAGGCGATCACGGCCGCGCAACTGCCGACCGGACTCGGCCTGTCGCTGGGGATGACGAACGATCGCTACCGGTCGCTCGTCTATTTCACGCGCGACATCGGCTACGGCAAGCCCGCGCAAGCGACCGACTACCTCGAGTTCTACTGGGCCGACTGGCTGCGCGCGCAGCCCGGCACGTTCGCGCTGGCGAGCTACGACCTCGCGCGCGGCGGCACGACCGATCCCGATCCGGCGAAGGCCGACACGGGCTACCTGAATGCGGTCTGGAATGCGTCGACGCGGATGGTCGCGGCAACGGACCCGGTGATCGACGGCAAGACGGGCGCCGATCTCGGGCGCGCCGATGCGATCAACGGCGGGAAGAAATACAGCAAGGGAGAGTTCGACAAGCTGCGCCAGCCGATCACGGCCGACAAGCCCGGCAAGATCGCGTACGCGCTCGACTACAAGACCCGCCACGCGTTGCCGCGGTAAGCGGCACGCGGCGACGAAAGCCCCGACCGGCAACGCCGCACGGGGCCCGTGGACTCAGCGCACCTTGCGGTACCCGTCGTCGTCGCTCGCCGCTTCCAGATGCGACACGTCGGCCCACTGCACGACCTGCGCGCGGCCATCCACGTAATCGACGACGTTGACGCTCGTATTGAGCAACTGGTAAGTGCGCGGCGCCGACAGCTCGATCGCGTTCGCGAAGCGGTACACGCAGTCGAGCACGCCGCCGTGCGCGACGCACGCGATCCGGCCGCCCGGATGCGCGGCGACGATCGGTTCGAGCGCATGCAGCACGCGGTGATAGAACGCGCGCTGCGACTCGCCGCCTTCCGGCGCGAAGCCCGGATCGCGCGTCTGCCAGGCCGCGTAAGCGTCCGGGAACAGCGCCTCGATCTCGGTGCTGTCGTGCCCCTGGAACGCGCCGTACGAGCGTTCGCGCAGCCCTTCGCGCAACTGCAGCGGCAGACCGAGCGCCTCGGCAAAAGGTTGCGCGGTCTGTTGCGCGCGCATCAAGTCGCTCGAATAGATCGCGTCGATCCGCGCGCCGTCGCGCGCCTCTCGTTCGAGCCGGGCCGCCAGCCGCTTCGCCTGTGCGAGGCCGGTGTCGGCCAGCGGGATGTCGATATGACCCTGGATGCGCTTGATGCGGTTCCAGGCCGTCTCGCCATGGCGGATGAAAAGAATCTGCGTGCTGGCCATCGCCGCGCGTCTCCGGGAAAGAATCAGGGCCGCACTTGCAGCCAGAACGTCACGGGGCCGTCGTTGACGAGCGACACCTGCATGTCGGCGCCGAACTCGCCCGTTTCGACGACCGGATGGCGCGCCCGCGCGGCCGCGACGAAATAGTCGAACAGCCGCGCGCCTTCGTCGGGCGGCGCGGCCGGCGTGAAGCTCGGACGCAGCCCGCTGTTGGTGTCGGCCGCCAGCGTGAACTGCGACACGAGCAGCAGCCCGCCCGCGCGGCCCGCGCCGTCGATGTTCGACACCGGCAGGTTCATCTTGCCGGCTGCGTCGCTGAACACGCGGTAGCCGAGCATCTTCGCGAGCAGCTTGTCGGCTGCCGCGTCGGTGTCGCCGCGTTCCGCGCAGACCAGCGCGAGCAGGCCCGCGCCGATCTCGCCGGTCGTCCGGTCGCCGACGCGGACGTCGGCGCGCTTCACGCGCTGGATCAGCGCGATCATGCGGTCAGCGTGACGCGCGCGAAGCGGCGCTTGCCGACCTGCACGACGAACTCGCCGGCTTCGACCTTCAGGCCCTTGTCCGACACCGTCGCGCCGTCGATCTTCACGCCGCCCTGCTCGATGTTGCGCAGCGCTTCGCTCGTCGACGGCACGAGGCCGGCCTGCTTCAGCAGCTGGCCGATCGCCAGCGGCGCGCCGGCGAGCGTGACCGCCGGAATGTCGTCCGGCACACCGCCCTTCGCGCGATGGTTGAAGTCCTCCAGCGCGCGCTCGGCATCGGACTGCGAGTGGAATCGCGCGACGATTTCCTGCGCGAGCAGCACCTTGAAGTCACGCGGGTTGCGGCCGCCTTCGGCCTCGCGCTTGAAGCCGGCGATCTCGTCGAGGCTGCGGAACGACAGCAGCTCGAAGTAACGCCACATCAGCGTGTCCGAGATGCTCATCAGCTTGCCGAACATGTCGGTCGGCTTCTCGCTGATGCCGACGTAGTTGCCCTTCGACTTCGACATCTTCTCGACGCCGTCGAGACCCTCGAGCAGCGGCATCGTCAGGATGCACTGCTGTTCCTGGCCGTACTGCTTCTGCAGCTCGCGGCCGACCAGCAGGTTGAACTTCTGGTCGGTGCCGCCGAGCTCGAGGTCGGCGTTCAGCGCGACCGAGTCGTAGCCCTGCATCAGCGGGTACAGGAATTCGTGGATCGAGATCGGCACGCCGCCCTGGAAGCGCTTCGTGAAGTCTTCGCGCTCGAGAATCCGCGCGACCGTATAGCGCGACGCGAGCTTGATCATCCCGTCCGCGCCGAGCGGCATCGACCATTCGCTGTTGTAGCGGATTTCGGTCTTTTCACGATCGAGCACGAGGGCGGCCTGCTCGAAGTAGGTCTTCGCGTTCGATTCGATCTGCTCGCGCGTGAGCGGCGGGCGCGTCGCATTGCGGCCCGACGGATCGCCGATCAGCGACGTGAAGTCGCCGATCAGGAAGATCACCGTGTGGCCGAGGTCCTGCAGCTGACGCATCTTGTTCAGCACGACCGTGTGGCCGATGTGGATGTCGGGCGCGGTCGGGTCGAGGCCGAGCTTGATGCGAAGCGGCGTGTTCGTGGCCGCGCTGCGCGCGAGCTTCTGCGCGAACTCTTCCTCGATCAGCAGTTCGTCGACGCCGCGCTTCGTGACGGCGAGCGCATGCCGGACTTCGTCGGTGATCGGGAAAACAGGCTTGGAACTGGGTTCGGTGCTCATCGGTGCCGGGAAGAATGTCGCAAAAACAGGGATTTTCCCATAACTTGCGCGCGCATCGCTTAACGGCGCGTCAGGTTGCGCGGATAATCGGGCGCAAGGCGCGCGGCACCGGCCCGCGCCGCACGATCCAGGAGAACCCAACGTGCCGCAACGACAGCCGCAAAATGCCCATCCGGCCGACGGCATCTACTTCGGGCTGATGTCGGGAACCAGCATGGACGGCGTCGACGGCGTCGCCGTGCGTTTCGAGGCCGGCCGCGCGCCGGTCGTGCTCGCGGAAGCGTTCGTCGGCTTCGCGCAATCGCTGCGCGACGCGTTGTTCGCGCTGCAACAACCCGGCGACGACGAAATCGACCGCGAATCGCTCGCGGCGAACGCGCTCGTCACGCGCTATGCGGTGTGCTGCCACGAATTGCAGCGCACGGCCGGACTGTCGCGCGACGAGATCCGCGCGATCGGCGTGCACGGGCAGACGGTGCGTCATCGCCCCGAGCGCGGCTATACGCGGCAGCTCAACAACCCGGCGCTGCTCGCCGAACTGACCCAGGTCGACGTGATCGCCGATTTCCGCAGCCGCGACGTGGCCGCCGGCGGCCACGGCGCGCCGCTCGCGCCGGCCTTCCATGCCACGGTGTTCGGTGCGCCCGGCGAAACGCGCGTCGTCTGCAATCTCGGCGGGATCAGCAACATCACGATCCTGCCCGGCGACGGCGGCGACGTGCGCGGCTTCGACTGCGGCCCCGCGAACGCACTGATCGACGCATGGGCGACCCGCCATCTGGGCAAGCCGTACGACGACGGCGGCAAGTTCGCCGCGCGCGGCACCGTGCACGCGCCGCTGCTCGATGCACTGCTCGACGAACCGTATTTCGCCGCGCCGCCACCGAAAAGCACCGGCCGCGACCTGTTCAATCCCGCATGGCTCGACGCGAAGCTCGCCGCGTTCGCCCAGGTCGCGCCGGAGGACGTGCAGGCAACGCTCACCGTGCTGACCGCGGTGTCGGTCGCACGCGAGGTGGCCAAACACGCGTCGGGCTGCAAGGCCGTCTTCGTCTGCGGCGGCGGCGCACGCAATCCGGTGTTGCTCGACGCGCTGCGGCACGCGCTGCGCGAGGCCGGCGTGCCGGCCACCGTCGATACGACGGCGGCGCTCGGCGTGCCGCCGCAGCAGGTCGAGGCGCTCGCGTTCGCGTGGCTTGCGTACCGCTTCACCGCGCGCCAGCCCGGCAATCTCGCGACGGTTACCGGCGCAGCCGGCAATCGCGTGCTCGGCGCGCTCTATCCGCGCTGACGCGAGACCTGCGGTGCGGCGGACGCAGCACGGCAGACGGGTATAAAAAAACGGGGCATGAAGCCCCGTTTTTCATGCCGGCGAACCGGTGCGGATCTGAAATGCGCTCAGACCGAGAACGACGAACCGCACCCGCAGGTGGTGGTCGCGTTCGGGTTCTTGATCACGAACTGGGCGCCGTTGAGATCGTCCTTGTAGTCGATCTCGGCGCCGACCAGATACTGGTAGCTCATCGAATCGATCAGGAGCTGGACGCCGTTCTTGTCCATCACGGTGTCGTCCTCGTTGACTTCCTCGTCGAACGTGAAGCCATACTGGAAGCCGGAGCAGCCGCCACCCTGCACGAACACGCGCAGCTTGAGGTCGGGGTTGCCCTCTTCGTCGATCAGTTGCTTGACCTTGTCGGCCGCCGCGTCGGTAAAGACAAACGGAAGCGGCATATCGGTCGTCGTTGCTGCGGATTCGGTAACAGCGTTCATTCGAACTCTCCAAAAAGCTTTAGCCGCTATTGTAGGGCCGATCAGAAGATCGTGCTGAAGTCCATGAAATCAATAGGTTCTTGTCGATTTCGTCAAACGTGCCCGCGCGGGCGGCCGCGGCGGCGGCCCGGGACAGGCAAAAAGCGGGCATAAAAAAACCGCCAGCGTGGAAGCTGGCGGTTTTTCCGGCGGACGCCACCCGAGGGGCGGCGAGGCCATGAAGCGGAATTAACGCTTCGAGAACTGCTTTGCGCGGCGTGCCTTGCGCAGACCGACCTTCTTACGCTCGACTTCACGCGCATCGCGCGTGACGAAGCCTGCGCTCGACAGCGACGGCTTCAGCGTCGCATCGTAGTCGATCAGTGCACGGGTGATGCCGTGGCGCACTGCGCCTGCCTGGCCCGTTTCACCGCCGCCGTTCACGTTCACCTTGATGTCGAACGTCTGGCCGTGGTTCGTGAGTTCCAGCGGTTGACGCACGATCATCAGCGACGTTTCGCGCGAGAAGTAGTCAGCGATGGGCTTGCCGTTGACGATGATGTCGCCCTTGCCAGCCTTGATGAAGACACGTGCGACTGCGCTCTTGCGGCGGCCCGTACCGTAGTTCCAGTTACCGATCATGTGGGTCCCCTTAGATCTCGAGCGCCTTCGGCTGTTGAGCCGAGTGCGGATGCGTCGCTTCTGCGTAGACCTTCAGCTTCTTGATCATCGCGTAGCCGAGCGGGCCCTTCGGCAGCATGCCCTTGACCGCCTTCTCGAGCGCGCGGCCCGGGAAGCGTTCTTGCATCTTGCCGAACGTCGTTTCATAGATACCGCCCGGGTAACCCGAGTGACGGTAGTACTTCTTGTCCAGCGTCTTGTTGCCCGTGACCTTCAACTTGCTCGCGTTGATGATGATGATGAAATCACCAGTGTCGACGTGCGGGGTGAACTCAGGCTTGTGCTTGCCGCGCAGACGGCGTGCCACTTCGCTGGCAACACGGCCGAGAACCTTATCCGTCGCGTCAATCACGTACCATTCGCGCGTCACCTCATGGGCTTTTGCGGAAAACGTCTTCATGATCGATCCAAAAAAAATGCTTTGCCCGATGTGTTCTTCCTGCTTGTCTGTGTGCGCTTCGAGGCGCGGTGCAGGCTCTCCCTGTTCTTTTTCCGTGGGCATGAAAGCGGAAAAGCCCTGAATTATAAAGGAAATACGGCGAAGCGGTCAAAGGGAATCCACGTCCCGTGTCCGCGGCGGCCGAAATGGGCCAAAATTCGGTCGTGCCCCAACCAGCCAGGCGAACCGAGCGTCTGGGGCGGCACCCGTCGACGCGCGGCACCTGACCTTGCCGCGCCCGACCGAACCCGGAAAACAACAAACAAGCATGATGAAACAAAGACTTACGCCCTTTCTCGCAGCCGCGCTGCTGGCCATCGCGGCGCCTGCCGTCGCCGCTCGCACCGGCTGCGAAGCCAAGCTCGACGCGCTCGATGCGCGCATCGCCGACGCCCGGAACGCTCATGCCGAGGATCGCGTCGCCCGCCTGCGCGCGGTGCGCGAACGCGTCCGCCACTTCTGCGCGCGCGGTCACGGCCATGCGTCAGCCGTCCATGCACCTGCGCCTGACACGCGCTCGCGCGGCGCGGCGCCCGACGCGGCATCGCCGCCTGCCGCACGGCAGCCCGCGTGACGCTGCCGGCGCGCGCAAGCCGCGCGCCGATGTTTGCACGGGACGAAAAAAAGCCCGAACGGATGGTTCGGGCTTAATCCACCTTAGGAGGAGGGTGGAGGAGACATTCGGAGGGTGCCGCAGCGCGACAACCAATGAGGCTCATTATACGAATGCGTCGCCGACTGAACAAGAAAATTTGCATGGCGAAATCCAAAACCATAATGCGAAATTCACGAGGTGACGCTCGAAAACAATGATTTTCCCTTTTAAATCAATGGCATGATTCCGACGTCCGGGAACAGGAATCTCCGTCATCTAGAGCAGAACCCCTAAAAGAAGCAGGGAAATTGCCGTCGGACGCCCTGCCCGCACGGCGCCGGCATTGCACGTCGTGCAGCGCATCAGCCGACCGTTGCGCTGCGGGCTACAATGCCGGATCGAATCCGAATCAGGCAACGCTGGAGTGCAAGCATGGAATGCAAAGTAAGCTGGATGGGCCAGGACGGCATGGCGTTTTCCGCCGAGACCGGCAGCGGGCATCTCGTCGCGATGGACGGCGCGCCCGAGGGCGGCGGCCACAACCTCGCGCCGCGTCCGATGGAAATGGTGCTGCTCGGCACCGGTGGCTGCACGGCCTATGACGTCGTGCTGATCCTGAAGAAGAGCCGCCAGGAAGTCACCGGCTGCTCGGTCACGCTGAAGGCCGAGCGCGCGAGCGAAGACCCGAAGGTGTTCACGAAGGTGCACTTCCACTTCACCGTCACCGGCCGCAACCTGAACCCGGGCACGGTCGAGCGGGCGATCAACCTGTCGCACGACAAGTACTGCTCCGCGTCGATCATGATCGCGAAGACGGCCGAACTCACGCATTCGTTCGACATCGTCGCCGCCTGAACGCACCGCGCGCACGCATGAAAAAGGGCCGGCGCTCCGCAAGGAGACGCCGGCCCTTTCGCATTCGAACGGCAAAGCAGGCCGATAAGCCGGATTCTGTGCACGCCGCGCGCCGAAGCGCGCCACGCGTGGCAGCCATTCCTCTAGGCGCGCCATTGCTGACGCGCTCAAGCTTCCTACCCGCAGGCGAGACGGGGGCCCCGTCCTGCATCCGAAGATGCACGCCTGCCTACTTGGAATTGCTCCGGGTGGAGGTTACCGTGCCGGCGGACGTCGCCGTCGCCGCGGTGCGCTCTTACCGCACCGTTTCACCCTTACCTGATCCCGGCTTGCGCCGGGCCATCGGCGGTTTGCTTTCTGTTGCCCTGTTCCGCGTGTCGCCACGGATGGCCGTTAGCCATCACCCTGCCCTGTGGAGTCCGGACTTTCCTCGCCCCCGCGCGCCCGAAGGCGGCGAGGCCGCGACTGCCTGGCCTGCTTTGCGACGCGCATTCTAGCACTGCGCGCCGCCGCCGGCAGCACGCACGCGTCGGCCGCTGCGGAATACCGCCGGATCGTCATAAAACGCGGCATCGGCATTCGCGGCGCACCAGCCCGGTACGCCGAGTACCGGCAGCGGCGCGAAATCGCGGCTCGTCAGCGCGCGCGTCGCGAGTTCGGCGGCCACCCGCGTGTCGACATGCGCGTTGCGCTGCGCGTCGGACCATGAAAAATAGTCGGCGCTCACTTCGACGATCCACGTGTGCGCGGTGCAGGACTTGTAAGGCGTCACGAGCTGTTCGAGCAGCGCATGGCCGACGAGCCGCGCTTCGCAGCGCGTGCCCCACGCGTCGCGCGCGGCGACCAGCAGCCGCGGCCAGTCGAAGCCGCGCAGCGCAGCGGCGAGCGCGCGGTCGGCCGTGACGAACAGCGCGGCGTTCTCGTCGAACAGCGTGAGCGCGTCGCGCAGCGAACCGCGCACGGGCCCGACACCGCCCGCCGCGTCGATCGCGGCGGCCTGACGCGCGTTCAGCGCGGCCTTGGTGCGCGGATACGCGAACCAGACGAGTGCATTGAAGAAGTCGTGAAGATGGTGGCGAGTCGGCACCCCGCCGGTGTCGGCGACATGGGTTTCGTATGCGATGCCGGGCGGCAGCGCGGCCTGCGGCACGAACCGCAGCGGCCTGCCGCGACCGCTGACACGCGCGCCGTCGCGCAACGCGCCATTCAGCGCATCGAGCAGCGCGGCGTCACCCGCCAATACGGCCGCCTGGACGGCGCGGCCCGGCTCCGCATAGGGTCCGAGCCACGGCGCGGACCAGTCGATCCGCGCGAAATCCGCCGCCATGCGGCCGGCCGCATGGCCGGACCCGCGCGGCGGCGCAACGGTCACGCCAGTTTCCAGCCGATCGTCTCGCCGCCGCGCAACGGCACGACCGGCGTGTCGCCCGCGAAGATCTCGCGCGGCAGTTCCCACGCCTCGCGGCGCAGCGTGACCGTCTCGGCGCTGCGCGGCAGCCCGTAGAAATCGGCGCCGAAGAAGCTCGCGAACCCTTCCAGCTTGTCGAGCGCGCCGGCCGTGTCGAACGCTTCCGCGTACAGCTCGAGCGCGTGCAGCGCCGTGTAGCAGCCGGCGCAGCCGCACGCGGTTTCCTTCGCGTCGCGCGCATGCGGCGCGCTGTCGGTGCCCAGGAAGAAACGCGGGTTGCCCGACGTCGCGGCCTCGACCAGCGCCACGCGATGCGTCTCGCGCTTCAGCACGGGCAGGCAGTAGTAATGCGGGCGAATCCCGCCGACGAACAGCGCGTTGCGGTTGTACAGCAGGTGATGCGCGGTGATCGTCGCGCCGAGCAGGCCGGGCGCCGCGTCGGCGTCGCGCACGTAGTCGGCCGCGTCCTTCGTCGTGATGTGCTCGAACACGACCTTCAGGCCCGGGAAATCGCGGCGCAGCGGCGTCATCACGCGGTCGATGAACACCTTCTCGCGGTCGAACAGGTCGATCGACGCATCGGTCACCTCGCCGTGCACGAGCAGCGGCATGCCGGTTTCCTGCATCGCCTCGAGCGTCTTCGCGCATTTGGCGAGATCGGTGACGCCGTGGTCGGAATTCGTCGTCGCGCCGGCCGGGTACAGCTTCACGCCGTGCACGAAGCCGCTTTCGCGCGCGCGGCGGATCTCGTCGGGCGGCGTGTTGTCGGTCAGGTACAGCGTCATCAGCGGTTCGAACGTCATCCCGGCGGGCAGCGCGGCGAGGATGCGCTCGCGATAGGCCTGCGCCTGCGCGGTGGTCGTCACCGGCGGTTTCAGGTTCGGCATGACGATCGCGCGGCCGAACTGGCGCGCGGTGTGCGGCAGCACGGCGGCCAGCATGTCGCCGTCTCGCAGGTGCAGGTGCCAGTCGTCGGGACGGGCGAGCGAGAGCGTCGCCGGGGAGGAAGCGTTCGAGGCAGTCATAGGAGGCGTCGTGAGGAACGTGCTTGCCGTTGGCGGGGCCGGAACACGCATGCGCGGGCCGACTGACGGCAAACCGCAACACGGGACCTTTGGCCAGCGGAATCCGCTTTTTACCGCTCAGGGCTCGGTGATATGCTTGAAGCCGCATTGTACCGGGGTTCGCCCGGTTCGTTACCCCCCGCTTCAGCCTGCCGCCCCAAGTAAAATGTGCCAACTCTTAGGAATGAACTGCGCCGCGCCGACGGACGTCACATTCTCCTTCACAGGTTTCGCGGCCCGGGGCGGGCTGACCGATCACCATGCCGACGGCTGGGGCATCGCGTTCTTCGAGGACAAGGCCTGCCGCCTGTTCATCGATCACCAGGCATCGGCCACGTCGCCGATCGCCGAAATGGTGAAGCGCTACCCGATCAAGTCCAAGAACACGATCGCGCACATCCGCAAGGCGACGCAGGGGCACATCCTGCTCGAGAACAGCCACCCGTTCATGCGCGAGCTGTGGGGCCGGCACTGGATCTTCGCGCATAACGGCGACCTGCAGGACTACGCGCCGAACATGGACGGCAGCGTCTACCACCCGGTCGGCACGACCGACAGCGAACAGGCGTTCTGCGTGCTGATGCAGGGGCTGCGCGAGGCCTTTCCCGGCGCGCAGCCGCCGCTGCCGGAGTTGTTCGAGCGCGTCGGCGAACTCACGCGCGGGATCACCGATCACGGCGTGTTCAACTTCCTGATGTCGAACGGCCAGGCGCTCTTCGCGCACTGCTCGACGCGCCTGCACTATCTGGTGCGGCGCTGGCCGTTCTCGACCGCGCATCTCGTCGACGAGGACCTGTCGATCGACTTCGCGAAATACACGACGCCCGAAGATCGCGTCGCGGTGATCGCGACGCAGCCGCTCACCGACAACGAGGTCTGGACCGCGTTCGAGCCGGGCGAGCTGATCATGTTCCAGTGCGGCGACGTCGCCGCGCGGATGCAGATCCCGGTGCCCGAGCGTGTGCTCGAGAAACTGCGCAACCCGGCGCTCGACGCATCGGCGTCCGCGCCGCGCGAGGTCCGTGAGGCACTCGCCACCGCCGCCGACGGCGACTCCGACGACGCAATCGATTTCTGAACCCGGTACGGCACGCGCCGCAACCTGCGTCCTTTCCGCTCGAGCGAACCTCGCGTCGAGGTCGACGCATCTCTTACCGGTGAAAATCGGCGCGCCTCGGCCGATGCCGTTTCACTCGGGCCGCCATTCGGCGCAATGAATCAGCACCATGAGAAATTCGCTTGATTTTATTAATTTACAAGCGAAAATAAAAAACAACCAAATCAAGAAACGGCAAATTCTTCCCATTAAATATAATCTCGGGCGCGCATTCTAGCTTATCGGTTGCCGTCAATCCGTGCGGTATCCCACCCACCCCACCGGCCATTCCTGACTTTCACCCCAGCCTCCGGGTCCATTGACCTGCATGGCTTTCGGTTCGATTAACCACACAAATCAAAAATACAACCCACTACGGTTGGCATCCCCACATTTCCCGATTTCTCGATAATCGACCGTGCTCCGAATCAGTAGACTCCGCCCATCGCTGGTGTAACGAAACACGATTGGCGCGATACGCAGCCACGGCCGCCGCACGCCCCTTTCGGATTATTTCTCCACCGCGGATTGCGAATTCGCCGAATTCCGGCGAATGCCATTTCAAAACAAGAAATAGGGGCTTGTCGTGAATCACTCATTTCGATCGATATGGAGCGAAACCGCCGGCTGCTGGGTCGCGGTGGCGGAAACGGCACGGGCGCGCGGCAAGCGCTCGGGTAGCGCATCGAGCACGAACCGCCGCGCGGTAGCGCTTGGTGCATTGCTGGCCATGCTGTCGGCCGGCGGCGCGCATGCATCGACCTGCGGCAGCGGCGCGGCCGTCGCGAGCGGCGGCGCCTGCGCGCTCGGCAGTTTCAGCCCGACCGTCAACGACAACCTGGCCGGTACCACCACCGTGTCGGGCGGCGACACCGTCGGCGTGTCGGGCGCATGGACCGGCGCCGGCGGCGACCCGGGCTACACGCTCACGCCGATCGGCAGCACGACCATCGTGTCGGGCAACCCGAACCAGCCGCTGCTGTCGCTCGGCGGCAAGACGCACAGCGTGAGCACGCCCGACTCGATCACCGGCACCCGCACGTCGGTCGCGACCTACGACTCGTCCGCGTTTTCCGCGTCGACGGCCGGCGCGACCGAAGTGCCCGTCTACCACGACGTGAACGGCGATCAGTACGTGAACACGCGCATCGGCACCGTCGCCGCCAGCGGCGGATCGCTCAACGTGTCGATCGGCAATGCGGCGAACGCGCCCGACGCAGCCGGCAACGCGATCTCAATCGCCGCGAAGGAGACCGACCTTACCTTCGCGGACGGTACGGGCTCCACGACAAGCACCGTCACCTGGAACTCGCGCAATCAGATCCGGTTCACCACCGGCGACTATCTTGCGGACGGCGGCGCCGTCGGCAGCCGCCAGCTCGACGTGCCGGCCTACGCGGGCACCTTCACCGCGTTCGACGGCAGCACGTGGAAGGTCACCGACGCCGCATCGCTTGCCGCGTACAACGACTTTCTCGTGCGCTCGGTGCAAAGCGGCGCGCTCGGCTCGCAGGCCGCCTACGACAGCGCGTTCAGCCAGGCCGTGACGTTCTCGCAGCAAAGCTTCCAATATCAGAACACCGTGTCCGCGGGCGACAAGAACACGCTGCCGATCGATTTCCTGTCGGTCATGCACGGCACGGGCGCGAATGCGACGCTGCAGATCGGCAAGGACGGCCAGATCGACTTCCGCGGCGTCAACACGATCGTCCCGAGCTCGGCCGTCCTCGCGGAGAACGGCGCGCACTTCATCAACGACGGGCGCCTGTCGGGCGACTTCACGCTGGTGCGCCTGCTGAGCGGCGCAAGCGGCGTCAACAACGGCGTGATCTCGTCCGGCTACGCGTCCGGCGACAACTTCGACACGAGCGGCAGCGCGCCGCCCGACAACTTCAACTACCACGCGTACACCGAAGGCAACGGCGTGTTCGCGAACGGTGCGGGCACCTCGTTCGTGAACAACGGCGTGATGAACGTCGGCGCGTGGACGTTCGACGGCACCCAGCCGGACCTGCAGAACTACGCGGTTGCCGTGACCGGTGGCGCGACGGCATCGAACGCCGGCACGATCAACGTCGGCGTCAACGCGACGACGCTCGACAGCCAGGTGATCGGCGGCCTCGTCGACGGCGGCAGCTTCACGAACCAGGCCGGCGGCACGATCTATCTCGGCCGCGCGGCCCAGTACGCACCCGGCGGCACGGCAAGCGACGTCGCGCTCGCCGCGCACGCATACGGCATCCTGCTCGGCGCATCGGGCACCGCGAGCAACCTCGGTACGATCGTGATCGGCTCGCAGACGCAGAACGGCGCCGCGCTCGCGAGCATCGGCTCGACGTCCGGCACGCTGACCAACGCGGGCGCGATCGTCGTCAACGGCGCTGCGCCCGGCACGCCGCTCGCCAATGTCGGCATGCTCGCGGCCGATACGGCCGCGACCGTGACCAACACCGGCACGATCACGCTGAATGGCGTGAACGGCATCGGCGTGATGGTGCTCGGCACCGGCACGCAAGCGACGGCCGCGACGTCGACCGGCACGATCGACGTGGCCGGCGGCCTCGATCCCGCGTCGGGCACGCGCAACTACGGCGTGTGGGCCGAAGGGCCGCTTGCGAAGGCCACGCTCGACGGCGCGCTCAACCTGACGGGCACCGGCGCGATCGGCGTGCACGCACGCTCGGGCGCGACGATCGACGTCGGCGCGAACGCGGTGCCGGCCTTCATGTCGGGCACGAACCAGATCGGCTTCTACGCATACGGCGCGGGCTCGAAGATCAACGTGGCCGCGCAGCACCTCGGCGTCGACACCGACGACTCGACGCTGTTCCGCGTCGCGGGCGGCGCGGCGTACACGGGCGCGTCGGCGGCCGGCGCGCTGACGACCGACATCAACGGCCAGCGTGCGCATGGCGTGCTCGCGACCGACACCGGCACGACGCTGTCGACCGGCAACGCGACCTACAACGTCAACGGCGCGAACGGCATCGCGATCGCGGTCGAGGGCGGCGCGAGCGGCACGATCGACACGGGCGCGACGATCAACCTGAACGCGGCCGGCGCGATCGCGGGCGTCGTCGACGGGCAGGCGCACGACCTCGCCGGCGCGAACGCGGGCGGCCCGGTCGCGACGACGCTGACCAACCATGCCGCCGTGACGTCGTCGACCGCCGGCGTGACGGGCTTCGTCGCGCAAAACCTCGGTACGCTCGAGAACCGCAATACGGTGCTGCTGACCGGCGCCGGCTCGACGGGCGTCGTCGTCGGCACGCAAGGCACGGTAAACAACGCGTCGACGATCCGCGTATCCAACGGCACCGGCGCGCTCGTGCAGGGTGCATCGGCGACGCTCGCCAACGCCGGCTCGATCGAAGCGGACGACGGTATCGCTGGGGTGCGCCTGACGGGCACCGGTGCATCGGTCGCGCTGTCGGGCGCCGGCACCGTGATCGCGAACGGCAGCGCCGACGGCGTGCTGATCGACTCGACCGTCACGGGCGGCGGCCTCGCGGCCGGCATGACCTCGATCACGGCTGGCGGAGCGGGCAGCGGGATCCGCAATCTCGGCGCGAACGCAACCATCGCGCTGGCCGGCACGCAGATCGCCACGACCGGCAACGGCGCCGACGGCGTCACGTCGACCGGGGCGGGCGCGCACATCGCGACCGATGCGGCGACGGTCGTCCGCACCGCCGGCGCCAACGCGCGCGGCCTTTACGTATCAGGCGCCGCTTCGACGCTCGCGGCCAACGGCACGACGATCGCGACGACCGGCGCCGGCGCGCATGCGGTCGTCATCGACAGCGGTGCGACGGCGCTGATGTCCGGCACGACAATCGCCACCTCGGGCAGCGTAGCCGACGGCATCGTCGCGCAGAACGGCGGGCGCATCGCCGACACGGGTTCGTCGATCGACAGCGCAGCCGGCAACGGCGCCACCGCGAACAGCGGCGGCTTGCTCGCGTTGACCGGCACGACGCTCAAGGGCACCGCGGCCGGCGTGCTGACGTCGGACACGCTCGCGAACGGCGCGACGAGTTCGGTCCTGGTCGACGGCGGCAGCGTGACGTCCGTCGCCGGGCCGGCCTTCGCCGCGCGCGGCGGCACGGCGGACATCGCGGTACGCAACGGCACGGTCGTGACGGCCGGCAACGGCACGCTGCTGAACCTTGCGAACGGCAGCAACGTGACGTTCAACGCATCGGCCGTGAACCTCGCGGGCGACATCGTCTCCGACGCATCGAGCACCGGCAACGTGTTCCTCGTGAACGGCACGACGCTGACCGGCAAGATCGATCCGGTCGCGCTGACGGTCGACGGCTCGAGCACGTGGCGCATGACGGGCAGCTCGGTCCTGAGCAACCTGAACAACGAGGGCCTCGTCGCGTTCGCCGCCCCCGTCGGTTCGCCGACGCTCACGGGCAGCTACAAGACGCTGACGACCGGCAGCTACCTCGGCAGCGGCGGCACGATCGCGCTCAATACGTATCTCGGCGCCGATGCGTCGCCGACCGACCGGCTGATCGTGAACGGCGGCGCCGCGAGCGGCATGACCGGCCTGAAGATCGCGAACACGGCCGGCACCGGCGCACAGACGACCGGCGACGGGATTCCGGTGGTCGTCACGGCCAACGGCGGCACGACCACCGCGTCGGCCTTCCATCTCGCCGGGCCCGTCCAGGCCGGCGCGTACGAATACCGGCTCTATCGCGGCGGTCAAAGCGACGCGAACGGCTGGTACCTTCGCTCGCAGCTCGACCAGACCGACCCCGGCGACCCGATCCACCCGTCCGGCGGCGGCGACGGCGGCAACAACGGGAACGGCAACGGCGGCACGCTCGCGTACCGCCCGGGCGTCGCCGGCTACGCGCTCACGCCGCTCTTGAACGCCGACTACGGCTTCTCCACGCTCGGCAAGCTGCACGAGCGCGTCGGCGACATCTACAACGTCGAGAAGCAGCAGCCGGGCAACCGCGACGGCGTATGGGGGCGCATCGGCGGCCAGAGCCTCGATGCGAACGCGGGCCGCTTCGCGGCCGACGAGCGCACGTTCTTCGCGCAGTTCGGCAAGGACTGGACGCTCGACCAGGCGCCGAACGGCGCGGGCAGCACGCATGCGGGCGTGACCGCCAGCATCGGCGTGTCGAACGCGAGTTTCAGCGACATGGCGCGCGCCGACGCGCAGGACCTGTCGACCTCGACGGGCTCGGTCGAGATGCACGCGCAGAGCGTCGGTGGCTACTGGACGCGCTATCTGCCGGACGGCACCTACTTCGACAGCGTCGGGCAGGTCACGCACTACGGCAACCGCTATCGCGACAGCTACGGCAACGAGGCGTCGCAGAACGGTTTCGGTATTGCGCTGTCGCAGGAAGTCGGCAAGCCGTTCGCGATCGGCGGCACGCCGATCGCGATCGAACCGCAGGCGCAGCTGATGTACCAGTACCTGAAGCTGAACGGGTTCAACGACAACGTGTCGGCCGTATCGGGCACGACGACGAACGCGCTGCGCGGCCGCGTCGGCGTGCGCATCTTCCGGCCGAACCTCCAGTCGGATGCGGGCGGCGGCGCCGCGACGCCGTACTTCACGGCCGACGTGCTGCACGACTTCCTGTCGCCGGGCCAGACCGTCGTCGGCGGCACGCCGTTCGCGACGCACCTCGGCCGCACCTGGTACGAGCTCGGGGTCGGCGTGAGCGCGAGCTTCGGCAAGTCGGGCGAGCTCTACGCGAACGCGAAAATCGCGCGCAACATCGGCGGCGATTACCGGCGCGGCATCGTCGGGCAGGTCGGCTACCGCTACAGTTGGTAACGCACGCGACCGGCGGCCGAAAAAAAACCGCCCGGCTCGATGCCGGGCGGTTTTCGCATGGACGCGCGCGAAACGCGCGAACGCTCAGTGCAGGATCTTCGCGAGGAAGTCCTTCGCGCGTTCCGATTTCGGATTCGAGAAGAAATCGTCCTTGCGGTCGTCCTCGACGATCGCGCCCTTGTCCATGAAGATCACGCGATGCGCGACCTTCTTCGCGAAGCCCATCTCGTGCGTGACGACCATCATCGTCATCCCTTCCTGCGCGAGTTCGACCATCACGTCGAGCACTTCGTTGATCATCTCGGGATCGAGCGCGGACGTCGGTTCGTCGAACAGCATCGCGATCGGGTCCATCGACAGCGCGCGCGCGATCGCGACACGCTGCTGCTGGCCGCCCGACAGCTGCCCCGGGAACTTGTGCGCATGCGCCTTCAGGCCGACGCGCTCGAGCAGCTTCACGCCCTTCTCGGTCGCTTCGTTCTTGCCGCGGCCGAGCACCTTGGCCTGCGCGAGCGTCAGGTTCTCGGTGATCGACAGATGCGGGAACAGCTCGAAATGCTGGAACACCATCCCGACCTTCGAACGCAGCTTCGACAGGTTCGTCTTCCTGTCGCCGACCGACTGGCCGTTCACGAGGATCTCGCCCTGCTGAAACGGCTCGAGGCCGTTGACGGTCTTGATCAGCGTCGACTTGCCCGAACCCGACGGGCCGCACACCACGACCACTTCGCCTTTCTTGACCTCGGTCGTGCAGTCGGTGAGGACCTGAAACTGGCCGTACCACTTCGAAACGTTCTTGATGGAAATCATCTTGTGACCTTTTTCTGGAGACCCTTGACGAGAGCAGACGCCAACGAGCAAATCACGAAATAACATGCGCCGGCGAACAGGACCATCTCAACGGTCGTGCCGTCGCGATCGCCGATGTTGGCCGCCGTGCGGAAGAAGTCCGCGAGACTGATCACGTACACGAGCGACGTATCCTGGAACAGGACGATCGCCTGCGTGAGCAGCAGCGGCACCATCGCGCGGAACGCCTGCGGCAGGATCACGAGGCGCATCGCCTGCGCGTAGTTCATGCCGAGCGCGAACGCGGCATTCACCTGCCCGCGCGGCACCGCCTGGATGCCGGCGCGGATGATCTCGGAATAATACGCGGCTTCGAACAGCGAGAACGCGACCATGGCCGACGCGAGGCGGATGTCGATCGTCGGCGACAGCCCGAGCACGCCCTGCAGCAGCTGCGGCACGATCAGGAAGAACCACAGCAGCACCATCACGAGCGGGATCGAGCGGAACACCGTCACGTAGCCCTGCGCGAACCACGCGAGCGGCTTGACGCCCGACAGCCGCATCAGCGCCAGCAGCGTGCCCCAGACGATCCCGACCACGATCGCGATCAGCGTGATCTGGAACGTGACGACGGCCCCCGTCCACAGCGTCGGCAGCGCGCCGGGAATACTACTCCAGTCGAACTGATGCATCACTTGCCTCCGATATAGCCGGGCAGCCGCGTGCGGCCTTCGATCCAGCGCATGAACGCCATCACGACGAGGTTGATGATCACGTACGCGAGCGTGACGGCGATGAACGACTCGTACGTCTGCGCGGTGTAGTCGACGAGCTGGCGCGCCTGCGCGGACAGGTCGAGCAGGCCGATCGTCGACGCGACGGCGGAGTTCTTGAAGATGTTCAGGAATTCCGACGTGAGCGGCGGCACGATGATCCGGTACGCAACGGGCAGCAGCACGTAGCGATACGTCTGCCATTGCGTGAAGCCCATCGCGAGACCGGCCGCGCGCTGGCCCTTCGGCAGCGCGTTGATCCCCGAGCGCACCTGTTCGCACACGCGCGCGCCGGTGAACAGGCCCAGACAAACGATCGACGCGGTAAAGAACTGCGTGGTCGGCGGCAACTGCTTGATCCAGGTACCGATCGACGCGGGCAGCAGCTCGGGTATCACGAGATACCAGACGAAGAACTGCACGATCAGCGGAATGTTCCGGAAGATCGACACGTACACGGTGCCGATCGCGGACAGCCATTTGTTCGGCGCGGTGCGCAGCACGCCGAACAGCGACCCGACGATCAGCGCGATGACCCAGGCGACGAGCGACACTTCGATCGTCACCCAGAAGCCGGACATCAGCCATCCGAAATAAGTCGTCGGCTCGCCGGTCGACACGGGGCTCAGGAAGATGCCCCAGTTCCAGTGGTAAGACATGGGCAAGACTCCAGCAAAAAGAGACGGAAGAAGCGTGGCCTCTTCCGTCTCATTAGCGTCATTTCTGCATCAACGGCCGTGCGGTCAGTCGAGTGCCTTGTCGTTCGGGTTCGCGTACAGCTTCTTCATCGAATCGGACAACGGGAAGTTCAGGTTCAGCCCCTTCGGCGGGATCGGATTCTCGAACCACTTCGCGTAGATCTTCGCGGCTTCGCCCGACTTCTCGACTTGTGAGATCGCGTCGTCGACGACCTTCTTGAAGTCGGCGTCGCCCTTGCGCATCATGCAGCCGTAGGCTTCTTCCGATTGCGGCGTGCCGACGATCACCCACTCGCCCGGCTGCTTCGCCTTCGCGCGCTCGCCCGCGAGCAACGCGTCATCCATCATGAACGCGACCGCGCGGCCCGATTCCAGCGTGTTGAAGGAATCGCCATGATCCTTCGCGCTGATGATGTTCATGCCCAGCTGCTTGTCGTTGTTCATCTTGCGCAGCAGGCGCTCCGACGTCGTGCCGGCGGTCGTCACGACCGTCTTGCCCTTCAGGTCGGCGAAATCCTTGACGCCCGAATCCTTCTTCGTCATCAGGCGCGTGCCGATCACGAAGATCGTGTCGGAGAACGCAGCCTGCTGCTGGCGCTCGGTGTTGTTGGTCGTCGAGCCGCACTCGATGTCGACCGTGCCGTTCTGCACGAGCGGAATGCGGTTCTGCGACGTGACGGGGATGTTCTTCACCTGCAGGTTCGGCAGGTTCAGCTTCTTCTTCACCGCGTCCACGATCTTCATCTGGAATTCGCGCGAATAGCCGACCACCTGCTGGTTCTGGTCGTAATAGGAGAACGGAATCGACGATTCGCGGTGGCCCAGCGCGATCACGCCCGTGTCCTTGATCTTCTTCAGCGTGCCCGTCTCCTGAGCATGCGCGCCGCTTGCGAACGCGCAAAGCGCCGCGACCATCAGGACTGCCTTGTGGTATTTCATTTTGGTCATCTCCTTGGCTAAAACCCGCGCCAGTGTATCAAAGTAATATTTTTGAAAGTACTGGTTGTTTACCGCACTACGAATCGCCCTGCACGAAGCCTTCCTCCCGGCTCCTGGCGCCCGAATGCGCGCGCGGGCGAGGCCGGATCCGGCATCGCCCGCGAGGGTTCATTTCCGCAATCGGGGGGATTGCGTCATGAATGGATCATAGTCAACGATCAGGGGTAGAGGCCACGCATTTCGCGCGCCATCAGGATGCGCTTGCACGCGACGATGAACGCCGCCGTACGCACCGTCACCTTGTGCTCTTCCGCGACCGCCCACACGCCGGCGAACGCTTCGCGCATCACGCGCTCGAGGCGGTGGTTGATCTCGTCTTCCGTCCAGAAGAAGCTCGAGAAATCCTGCACCCATTCGAAGTACGAGACGGTCACGCCACCGGCGTTCGCGATCACGTCGGGGATCACGAGCACGCCGTTCGCGCTCAGGATGTCGTCCGCCGCCGTCGTCGTCGGGCCGTTCGCGCCTTCGACGATGATCTTCGTGCGGATCTTCGCCGCGTTCTTCTCGGTGATCTGGTTTTCCAGCGCCGCCGGGATCAGGATGTCGGTCTCGACCGTCCAGAACTCGTCGTTCGGCATCGGCTCGGCGCCTTCGAAGCCCGCGACGCCGCCCGTGCGTGCGACGTGGTCGAGCAGCTTGTTCGAATCGAGGCCGGCAGGCTGGTAGATCGTGCCCGTGTGATCCTGCACCGCGATCACCTTCGAGCCGGCTTCCTGGAACAGCTTCGCCGCGATGCCGCCGACGTTGCCGAAGCCCTGCACCGCGATGCGCGCGCCTTCGATTTCCAGCCCCTTCTTCTTCGCCGCTTCCGAGCCGACGACGAACACGCCGCGGCCCGTCGCTTCCTTGCGACCGAGCGAACCGCCGAGCGCGATCGGCTTGCCGGTCACGACGCCGGTCGACGTCTGGCCCTGGTTCATCGAGTACGTGTCCATCATCCACGCCATCACCTGTTCGTTGGTGTTGACGTCCGGCGCCGGAATGTCGGTGTTCGGCCCGATGATGATGCCGATTTCGCTGGTGTAGCGGCGCGTCACGCGCTCGAGCTCACCCCGCGACAGCTTGCGCGGGTCCACGCGGATGCCGCCCTTCGCACCGCCGTACGGCACGTTCACGGCCGCGTTCTTCACCGACATCCATGCGGACAGCGCCATCACTTCCGACAGCGTCACGTCCTGGTGGTAGCGCACGCCGCCCTTGCCCGGGCCGCGCGACACGTTGTGCTGCACGCGATAGCCTTCGAAGTGCGCGACGGTGCCGTTATCGAGCTCGATGGGGCAATCGACGATCAGGATGCGCTTCGGACGCTTCAGCGTTTCGAGCCAGCGCGACAGCGAACCGAGGTACGGCGCGACGCGATCGACCTGCTGAAGGTAGTTGCCCCACGGGCCGAGATCGTCGGCGTGCAGGTAGGACGGGATGGACTGCTGTTGCGAAGACATGGAAGCTCCAACGTTCAACGGATTGCGCACATTGTCGAAAAACCCGTTTTTTTTATCCAATGCCGTTTGCTTATTCGATTATGCGTTTCTTGCATGATCGCGATTTTTCGCAAATCCGCGGTCGATTTGCGCAAGAACGCCCGCGATCGGCCGTGCATCGCGCCGGCGAAAAAATCGGCTGGCATGCGCGCGGGCCGGCCGCCGGACAGCCGCCCGACAGGCACCGCAAGGCCGCCGTCAGCCGGCCGCGACCGACCGGCGGCGGTCGATTAACCGCCGGCGGTTAATTCGGGGTGTCGCGCAGCTCGTCGCGCACGACCTCCCACAGCGCGCGCACGAGTTTCTGGCGCGGATCGTCGCCCTGCAGCGCGAGCTTGTCGCAGTACAGCCGGATCTCCATCGTCAGCGTGAACGGATGCGCGCCGCCGCGCGCCGACCGGTCGAGCCGGATCAGCCGGCCGCCCGCGACCGAATCCTCGACCGCGCTGTGCGGCAGGAACGCGACGCCGTGGCCCGCGAGCGCCATCGCCTTCAGCCCTTCGGCCATGTCGGTCTCGTAGACGCGGTCGAGGAACAGCCGGGTCGGCGCGTTCGCGATGATGACCTCGGTCATCCGGCCGAGATACGCGTTCGGCGTATACGACAGGTACGGCACGCGCGCGTCGGCCGCGCCCGGCAGCGTATGGCGCGGCCGGCCGGCGCGGCCGGGTGCCGAGAACGGGCTGATCGGCTCGCTGCCGAGGACCAGCATGTCGTAGCGCGCCGGGTCGAGCGCGACCGGATGGCTCGGGTGGTGGTAGCCCATCACGAGATCGCAGCCGCCCTCGACGAGCGACAGCACCGCGTCGTGCACGTTCAGCGCGCGCAGCCGCGTGTGGACCTGGCCCATCTTCGCCTCGATCCGCTGCAGCCAGCGCGGAAAATACGTGAGCGACAGCGTGTGCGGCACCGCGAACTCGATCGTCGGCACCGGCGCGCCGACGTGGCCGCGCAGCAGCGTGCGCGCCTCGTGCGCCTGCGACAGCATCGTCAGCGCCTGCTCGTAGAAGATCTGCCCGGCCTGCGTGAGCCGCGTCGGATAAACCGAACGATCGATCAGTTCGGTCGCGAGCCACGCCTCCAGCGCCTGGATCCGCCGCGAGAACGCCGGCTGCGACACGTGCCGCAGTTCGGCGGACCGGCTAAAGCTGCGCGTTTCCGCGAGCGAAACGAAGTCTTCGAGCCATTTCAGTTCCATGCAGGCGGGGCGCGGCGGGCGGCGGTCGGGAAGAAGCCTGCATTCTACCGGCGGGCAGCCCCGGTCGGCGGCGGCGGCGCGGACACGCGCAAGCGGCCCTTTCTGGCGCCGGCCCGCCGTCACGCGCCCGCCGTCCCGCACTGGTCGCCCGCACTGGTCGCCCGCACTGGTCGCCCGCGCCGGTGCCCCGCGCCGGTAGTGGCCGGACCGGTTCGGCCGGGATCGCCCCGCGCCAATGGTAAAATGCCGGATTCTCCTTCCCCCTCGCTCGACCCGGCCCCAAGGCCCGCCCGATCATGTCCGACACTCGTCCCGATACGCTTTTCGCCCTCACCGCGCTCTCGCCCATCGACGGCCGCTACGCCAGCAAGACCGAAGCGCTGCGCGACTGGCTCTCCGAAGCCGCCTTCATGCGCCACCGCGTCACCGTCGAGGTGCACTGGCTGATCGCGCTGTCGCGCGCCGGCTTCGCGGAAATCCCGCGCTTCTCCGATGCGTCCGAGCAGTTCCTGCTGCAGCTCGCCGAGCGCTTCACCGCGCACGACGCCGCCCGCATCAAGGAAATCGAGCGCGTGACGAACCACGACGTGAAGGCCGTCGAATACTGGCTGAAGGAATCGGTGAAGGGCCAGGCCGAACTCGAGCAGGCCAGCGAATTCATCCACTTCGCGTGCACGTCCGAGGACATCAACAACACGTCGCACGGCATGATGCTCGCCGGCGCGCGCGAACACGTGATCCTGCCGGCGCTGCGCACGGTCTACCAGCGCCTCGTCGCCCTCGCGCACGCGCACGCCGAGCAGCCGATGCTGTCGCGCACGCACGGCCAGCCGGCCAGCCCGACGACGCTCGGCAAGGAACTCGCGAACGTCGCCGCGCGTCTCGCCCGTGCGATCACCCGCATCGAGAAGGTCGAGATCCTCGGCAAGATGAACGGCGCGGTCGGCAACTTCAACGCGCACCTGTCCGCGTATCCGGCATTCGACTGGGAAGCGTTCTCGCGCGACGTGATCGAGAACCGCCTGAAGCTCACGTTCAACCCGTATACGATCCAGATCGAGCCGCACGACTACATGGCCGAGCTGTTCGACGCCGTCGCGCGCGCGAACACGATCCTGCTCGACCTCGACCGCGACGTGTGGGGCTACATCTCGGTCGGCTACTTCAAGCAGAAGACGAAGGCCGGCGAGATCGGCTCGTCGACGATGCCGCACAAGGTCAACCCGATCGACTTCGAGAACTCGGAAGGCAACCTCGGCCTCGCGAACGCGACGCTGCGCCACCTCGCCGACAAGCTGCCGGTGTCGCGCTGGCAGCGCGACCTGACCGACTCGACGGTGCTGCGCAACATGGGCGTCGCGCTCGGCTACTCGCTGCTCGCGTACGACTCGCTGATCCGCGGCCTCGACAAGCTCGAGGTGAACCCGCAGCGCCTGAACGAAGATCTCGACAACTGCTGGGAAGTGCTGGCCGAGCCGGTGCAGACGGTAATGCGCCGCTACGGCATCGAGAACCCGTACGAGCAGCTGAAGGAACTGACGCGCGGCAAGGGCATCACGCGCGAGGCGCTGCAGGAATTCGTCGGCACGCTCGCGATCCCGCAGGACGCGAAGGATCTGCTGCTTGCGATGACGCCCGCGTCATACATCGGCAAGGCCGTCGAACTCGCGAAGCGGATCGCGTAAGCACCGCCGTCCCCGGACGAAAAAAAGCCCGATGCGAGCGATTCGCATCGGGCTTTTTCATTGACGGCGCGCGGCAGCCTGAACACCGGACCATCAGAACGAGATCATCCGCCCCGGGTTCAGCGCGCTCATCACGCTCATCGCGGCCTTCGCGGCGGGAATCGCGATCGGCGACAACTGCCGGCCGAGCGGAATCGCGCGGTGATCGATGCCCGTGAGCATCGAGAAATCGTCGTTGCGGCCGACGAAATCGTCGCAGATCGCCTTGCCGATCCGCACCGTCTGCGCGACGCCGTGGCCGCTCCAGCCCTGCACCATGTACATCGGCACGCGGGCGTCGGTCTTGCGGCTGTCGGTGGCGCCGTTCAGCGTGAAGTCGCTGACGCCGCTCCAGCAGTAGTCGAGCGCGATGCGGCCGTCGGTCTGCGGAAACACCGTGTTCAGCCGCGTCAGCAGATACGCGTTGACGTCGGGCTGCGCCCAGCAGGTGCCGGTGCCCTGCCCGCCGAACAGCAGGCGGTTGCCGCGCACCGGCCGGTAGTAGTCGATCTGGAACTGCGTGTCGTACACGGGCATGCCGGCCGGCATCAGCGTCGCGACATCGACGTCGAGCGGCGCCGTCACGCTCACGTAGGTAAAGAACGGCACCGTGGTTGCCGCGCCGTCGTCCAGCAGCCGGAACGTCGTGTTGTGCAGCGCGAGCACGACGCCCTTGCGCGCGGTGATCGTGCCGCCCGGCGTCGTCGCGACGACGCCCGCGGGCGTCTCGTCGAGTTCGAGCACCTCGGTGCCCTCGAACAGCGCGCCGCCGTTCAGCCGGAAGCCGTGCACGAGGCCGCGCACCAGCGCGAGCGGATGGATCTGGCCGCCGATCGCATCGATCGCCGCGCCGTGATACAGCCCCGAGCGCACGTATTCGTCGTGCAGCTGATGGCGGCCGACGAGCGTCACGCCCGCGTCGCCGAGATGGCGGCGCGCATCCGCGCCGTCGAGCAGCGCGCTCATGTGGCCCGGGTGAACGGCCGCCGTGATGTGGCCGCGCTTGCGGTCGAGGTCGAGCGCATAGCGCGCGCCGATCGCATCGATCAGGTCCATCGACTCGGCCGACGCGAAGCGCCACAGCCGCTTCGCGTCGTCGTGCGACAGGTGGTCGATCATGTCGGCCGCCTCCCAGCGCGCGAGGCCGGGCGTCAGCTGGCCGCCGTTGCGGCCGGACGCGGCCGAACCGACGTGGTGCTTGTCGACGAGGATCGTGTCGACGCCCGCTTCCGCGAGATGCAGCGCGGCCGATGCGCCGAGCAGCCCCGCGCCGATCACGAGCACGTCGCACACCACATCGTGCGCGAGCGGCGTTCCGTTCGCATGACGCGACAGCGACGCCTCATACCAGTTGGCCGGGCGCTCGCCGTCGTAGCGAGCCGGGTCGCACCAGTTCCAGTTGTCTTTTTCGATGTTCAGTTGCGTTTGCTCGAAACGCGATTCGCCCTGGATCAGGGGTCGTTGGTGGTTGGACGTCATGATTGCACTTGCATGGTCTTGGGCCGCCTGTCGAATAGCCTTCTGGCTTCGCGGGTGGGGCAGCCGGTTCCACATGGGTGTCAACGAGAAGAGGGGGCGCGATGGCCCGTGTTGACGGCGGGCACGCTCGTGCCGCCTGGATCCCGGACTGTGCGAAAGCACGTCTTGAAAGGTGCCGGGACACCCAATTTCTACACCGCAGAAATAATTCTACAGTGTAGAATAAGCTTTCGTCAAGTTTACGGCCGGTCCCGCACCGGCGTGCCCGCCCGCCTCGATGAAGGACAAACCCGCCCAAGGCCCGCGCGGCCTCGACAAGGACGCGATCGTCGCGGCCGCCCTCGCGCTGCTCGAAGACGTCGGAGAAGCCGCATTCAGCGTGCGCAAGCTCGCGCAGTCGGTCGGCTGCGACCCGATGAGCGTGCTGTATCACTTCAAGTCGAAGGAAGGCCTGAACCGCGCGATCGCGAACGCGCTGTCGCGCTCGCTCGTGCCGGTCGACCCGTCGCTGCCGTGGCGCGAGCGGCTGCGCGACCTCGCGCGCCAGTACCGCGCGCTCGCGCTGCGCTACCCTGCCGCGTTCGCGCTGCTGCAGCGGCACATGAGCACGGGGCCGGCCGACCTCGCACACATCGAGGCCGTGCATCGCGCGCTGACCGACGCCGGCATCCCGGGCGCGGCGCTGCCGGCGGTGTGTGTCGGCTGGTACGCGAGCGTGATCGGGCTCGCTGCCGCCGAAGCCGGCGGCCTCACGCGTGCGGCCAACGACGTCGAACTCGCGGAGATGAACGCGCTGTCCGACGCCGAGCATCCGCTCGTCAGGTCGGCCGCCCCGCTCTATGCGCAGCTGGACCCGGCCGTCGTGCACGACACGATGCTCGACGTGCTGCTCGACGGCATCGCGCGGCGCGCGCACGCGGCCTGACCGGCCGGCTTCGCGCCAACGCAAAAGGCGCCCCGAAGGGCGCCTTTTGCGTGACGATTGCCGCGAACCGCGCTCAATGCTGCTGCGCGGTACCGATCTTCAGCATGACCTGATCGACGATCCGTTCGGGCGTCAGCTCGATGCTGACCTCGATCGCTTCGTCCGGGCCCGGCTCCTCGAGCGTATCGAGCTGGCTCTTCAGCAGCGACGGATCGAAGAAATGGCCGGTGCGGCTCTTCAGGCGCTCCTGCAACACCTCGAACGACCCCTTCAGATACACGAACCGCACATCGGTGTCGGTGCCGCGCAGCACGTCGCGGTACGACCGCTTCAGCGACGAGCACGTGAACACGGCCGTTTCGCCGGCACGCTGCTTTTCCTCGATGGCCGCGCGGATCGTGCGCAGCCACGGCCAGCGGTCGTCGTCGGTCAGCGGAATGCCGTTGTGCATCTTTTCCTTATTCGCCGCGCTGTGAAACGCGTCGCCGTCGGTATAGCTGCACGACAGGCGTTCCGCCAGCATTTCGCCGATCAGCGACTTGCCTGCGCCCGATACGCCCATTGCGATCAGAATCATTGACTACCCCTTGTTACAAAACCATGCTCAGCAGCAGCGTGAAGCCCAGACCAAGCACTGAAATGATGGTTTCGAGCAACGACCAGGTCTTGAACGTCTGACCGACCGTCATCCCGAAGTATTCCTTGATCAGCCAGAAGCCGCCATCGTTCACGTGCGAGAAGATCAGCGAGCCCGAACCGGTGGCCAGCACCAGCAGCTCCGGGCTGACCGTCGTGCCGGCCGCCGCCGCGATCGGCGCGACGATGCCGCAGGCCGTCGTCATCGCGACCGTCGCCGAGCCGGTCGCGAGACGCATCAGCGCCGCGACGAACCAGCCGAGCAGCAGCGGCGACAGATGCGCGTGCTTCGCGGTCTCGACGATCTGCTGCGAGATCCCGCTGTCGCGCAGGACACCGCCGAAGCCGCCGCCCGCGCCGACGATCAGCGTGATCCCGGCGATCGGCGCCAGACACTCGCTGCAGAACTTCTGGATCTGGTCGCGGTTGAAGCCCTGCAGCTTGCCGAACGTGAAGAAGCTCACGAGCACGGCGATCAGCAGCGCGACGTCCGAGTTGCCGGCGAAGCGCAGCAGGTTGTTCGGCAGCGACTTCGGCGTGAACAGCAGGTCGGCCCAGCTGCCGACGAGCATCAGCACGACGGGCAGCAGGATCGTGAACAGCGTGATGCCGAAGCTCGGCAGTTCGCGCGTGCGGCCGTCCGTGCGCGAATCGACGAATTGCGACGCGAGCGGGTTGTTGTCCGGCAGCTTCACGAACTTCGAGATCGTCAGCGCGAACAGCGGGCCCGCGATGATCGCGGTCGGCACGCCAACGAGCAGGCCGAACGCGATCGTCTTGCCGATATCGGCGCCGTATTGCTGGACAGCCAGCAGCGCGGCCGGGTGCGGCGGGATCAGCCCGTGCACGACCGACAGGCCGGCCACCATCGGCAGGCCGACGACGAGCAGCGACTTGCCGGTGCGCTTCGCGACGTTGAACGCGATCGGGATCAGCAGCACGAAGCCGACTTCGAAGAACACCGGCAGGCCGACGATGATCGCGACGAACATCATCGCCCAGTGGATGTTCTTTTCACCGAACCAGTCGATCAGCGTGGTCGCGATCCGTTCGGCGCCGCCCGATTCGGCCATCATCTTGCCGAGCATCGTGCCGAGGCCGACGACGATCGCAATGTGACCGAGCGTGCCGCCGGTGCCCGTCTCGAACGACTTGACGATCTTGTCCATCGGCATGCCGACGACGAGACCAAGGCCGAGCGAAACGATGATCAGCACCAGGAACGGGTAGATCTTGTAGCGCGCGATCATCAGGATCAGCGCGGCAATCGCGATCAGCGTGAATACGAGCAGCATGCTGCCTTGGACAGCCCCCATGTGGCACTCCTCCTAGAATTGTTCGAACCGGGCGAGCTGTTGCGAGTATGCCCGGCTATGCAGGTCTCCGAAACACGGGGGGTACCCACCCCGTCAGGACGCTGAATTTTACTTATCTTTACGGCCTGCGGATAGAACCGGTTCCATCAGCAAAAACCCTCGGTAAAACAAGCACTAAGCGCTCGCTTCCGAGGGTTCTTTCTTCATTTCATACAAGCATTAGCGCGGCAGCTGGCTCGCGGCTTGCGCGAGGCGCGTGACTTCGGCCCAGTCCTGCGCGGCAAGCGCGGCCTTCGGCGTGAGCCACGAGCCGCCGACGCACACGACGTTCGGCAGTTTCAGGAAATTCGGCGCGGTGTCGACCGTGATGCCGCCGGTCGGGCAGAACTTCAGCGCCGGGAACGGGCCGTGGAACGCCTGCAGCATCGGCACGCCGCCTGCCTGCTGCGCGGGGAAGAACTTCACGATCTCGTAGCCGAATTCAAGCGCCTGGATGATGTCGCTCGGCGTCATCACGCCCGGCAGCAGCGGCAGGCCCGCGTCGAGCGACGCGAGGTGCAGGTCCTTCGTCAGGCCCGGCGACACGCCGAACTTCGCGCCGGCGCGCTTCGCCTGCGCGCAGTGCTCGGGTTTCGTGATCGTGCCGACGCCGACGACGATGTCGTCCGCGAGCTGGCTCGCGCGCTGGATCGCCTCCAGGCCGGCCGGCGTGCGCAGCGTGATCTCGAGTACCTTCACACCGCCTGCGTGCAGCGCGCGCGACACGTGTTCGCCCTGCTCGACCGAGTCGAATGCGAGCACCGGGATGACCGGGCCCAGCTTCACGATTTCAGCAATCGTCTTCATTGAATTGGCTCCTTGAAATTCATGCGGCGACGTGGGCGGCCGTTTCGCCGACCAGCGTCCCGAAAACCGATGCGCCCTGCTCGGCCGGCGCCGCGGCCGCGCGGAACACGCCGAACAGTTCACGCCCGAAGCCGACCTCGTTCTCGGCCTGGTGCAGCGGCTGCGCGACCGGGCGCGCATGCCACTCCGCGTCGTCGATCTCGATGTCGAGCACGCCGGCTTCCGCGTCGATCACCAGCGTATCGCCCGTCTTCACCTTGCCCAGCGGGCCGGCCAGCAGCGCTTCCGGCGACACGTGGATCACGGCCGGCACCTTGCCCGACGCGCCCGACATGCGGCCGTCGGTCACCAGCGCGACGTGGAAGCCCTGATCCTGCAGCACGCCGAGCAGCGGCGTCAAACGGTGCAGCTCGGGCATCCCGTTCGCGCGCGCGCCCTGGAAGCGCACGACCGCGACGAAATCGCGCTTCAGCTCGCCGCGATCGAACGCTTCCTGCACGGCTTCCTGCGAATCGAACACGATCGCGGGCGCCGTCACCTTGCGGTGCTCGGGCGCGACCGCCGAAATCTTGATCACGCCGCGGCCGAGCCGGCCCTGCATCAGGCGCAGGCCGCCGTCCGGCTGGAACGGGTCGCGGATGCCGCGCAGCACCTTCGTGTCGTGGCTCTCGGCCGCGCCGTCGACCCACGTCAGCTTGCCGTCGATCAGCTTCGGCTCCTTCGTGTAGTGCGACAGTCCCTTGCCGGCAACCGTCGTCACGTCCTCGTGCAGCAGGCCGCCTTCGAGCAGGTTGCGCACCAGGAACGCGACGCCGCCCGCCGCGTGGAAGTGGTTCACGTCGGCCTTGCCGTTCGGGTAGATCTTCGCGAGCAGCGGCACGACGGCCGACAGTTCGTCGAAGTCGTTCCAGTCGATCAGGATGCCGGCCGCGCGCGCGATCGCGACGAGGTGCAGCGTGTGGTTGGTCGAGCCGCCCGTCGCGAGCAGCGCGACGATGCCGTTGACGATCGCCTTCTCGTCGATCACATGGCCGATCGGCGTGTAATGGCCGCGCTCGACGGTCAGGTCGAGCACGCGGCGCGCGGCCTCGGCCGTCAGCGCGGTGCGCAGCGGCGTGTGCGGATGAACGAAGGCCGAGCCCGGCAGGTGCAGGCCCATCAGCTCCATCAGCATCTGGTTGCTGTTCGCCGTGCCGTAGAACGTGCAGGTGCCGTGGCCGTGATACGCGGCCGATTCGGCTTCGAGCAGCGCGTCGCGGCCGACCTGGCCGGTCGCGAACTGCTGGCGGATCTTCGCCTTGTCGTCGTTCGACAGGCCGCTCGTCATCGGGCCGGCCGGCACGAAGATCGTCGGCAGGTGGCCGAACTGCAGCGCGCCGATCAGGAGGCCCGGCACGATCTTGTCGCAGATGCCCAGGCACAGCGCCGCGTCGAACATGTTGTGCGTGAGCGCGATCGCCGTGCCCATCGCGATCGCTTCGCGCGAGAACAGCGACAGCTCCATCCCCGGGTTGCCCTGCGTGACCCCGTCGCACATCGCCGGCACGCCGCCGGCGAACTGCGCGACCCCGCCGTTCTCGCGCGCGGCCGCCTTGATGATCTCGGGGAAATCCTTGTACGGCGCATGCGCGGACAGCATCTCGTTGTACGAGGACACGATGCCGATGTTCGGCTCGCGAATCGCCTTGATCGAGAACTTGTCGTTGCCTTCGAGGCCCGCGAAGCCGTGCGCGAGGTTCGCGCACGACAGCGCGCCGCGTGCCGGGAACTTGCCCTGCGCGCCGTCGATGCGCTGCAGATAGGCGGAACGGGTCGATTGGCTGCGGGCGATCACGCGTTCGGTGACCTTCGCCAGGGTGGGGTGCAGCGATGTCATGCTGGGCGCTCCTGTATGCCGGCCGACACCGGCGGTTGGAATCGTGGGGACGGTCGAGTGCGTCGACCGAACGAAGCCAGTCTAGTAGAAAAACTACAAGCACGCAATGCGAATCGACAGCCGCGCAACCTTCATTCCCGCCACCAGCAAGGCCAAACATAGTGAAAACCCTAATTTCATCTGCCGTCATCCCACCAAAAGCACCACAATGACGCTAGTAATTTCATGTAGATTTTCTACAATTCGATTGCGATACACTCGCTCATCCGAACCCGATTTTCACGTACCGCCCCATGCTGCCTCGCATTGAAGCGATCCGCGCCGAGTTGCGCCCGTCCGAGCGCAAGCTCGCCGACTACATCCTCGCCGCGCCGCGCGAGGTGCTCGACCTCGCGATGACCGAGCTGTCGACGCGCGCGGGCGTCAGCCAGCCGACCATCGCCCGCTTCTGCCAGGCGCTCGGCTGCAGCGGCTTTCGCGAATTCAAGATCCGGCTCGCACAGAGCGTCGCGCCGGGCGTGTCGTCGGTCTACCGCGACGTCGAGCCCGACGAACCGGCGCCCGGCATCATCGGCAAGGTGTTCGACCGCACGATCGGCGCGCTGATCGAAGTACGCAACAGCCTGTCCGCCGGCAGCGTTGCCGAGGCGATCGCGCTGCTGTCGAACGCGTCGCGGATCGAGTTCTACGGCGCCGGCGGCTCGGGCATCGCCGCGCAGGACATCCAGCACAAGTTCTTCCGGCTCGGCGTGCCGAGCGTCGCGTACTCGGATCCGCACACGTTCTCGATGTCGTCCGCGCTGCTCGGGCCGCACGACGTCGTCGTCGCGATCTCGAACACCGGCCGCACGCGCGACATCGTCGACGCCGCGCGCTCCGCGCTCGCGTGCGGCGCGAAGGTCGTCGCGATCACGCAGAGCCATTCGCCGCTCGCGAAGCTCGCGACCGTGAGCCTCGCGTCGAACGTTGCCGAGGAAACGGACGTGTTCTCGCCGATGACGTCGCGGATGTCGCACCTCGCGATCGGCGACATCCTCGCGGTCGGCGTGGCGCTGTCGCGCGGCCCCGCGCTGATGGAACGGGTCGGCCGCGCGAAGGAAGCGATTACGCGGCGCCGGATCGACGACGGCACGAAGGATTGACGGCGCGTGGCGGTCGGCCGGCGCATGACCGGCGCATCAGCCGGCACGTAACACGCACGTCAACGACAAACGGCGCCCCGAGGGGCGCCGTCGCGCAGGGGTCCGCACCGGCCACCGCGCCGGCCGCGCCGCTCAGAACGGCTTGATCACGACCAGTGCGACCGCGGCAAGCATGCCGAGCACCGGCAGTTCGTTGAACACGCGATACCACTTGTCGGTACGCTTGTTCTCGCCGCGCTCGAACACTTTCAACAAGTGCCCGCAGTACGCGTGGTAGATCACGAGCAGCAGCACGACCGTCACCTTCGCATGGATCCAGCCCTGCCCCTGCCCGATGCCGATCACGAGCCACAGCCACAGCCCGCAGGCCAGCGCCGGCACCGCGATCATCGTCATGAAGCGGAACAGCTTGCGCGCCATCAGCAGCAGGCGGCGTACCGCGGCCGGATCGGTCTCCATGGCCAGGTTCACGTAGATGCGCGGCAGGTAGAAGAGCCCCGCGAACCACGCGGCGATCAGAACGATATGGAACGTCTTGACCCAGAGCATTGCCATTGGTGGTGCGCCTCGCGGGTTACTGGCGGCCTTCGCCGTGTCCGAGCACGACGTACTTCAGCGACGTCAGCCCTTCCAGGCCGACGGGGCCGCGTGCGTGCAGCTTGTCGTTCGAGATGCCGATTTCCGCGCCGAGGCCGAACTCGAAGCCGTCCGCGAAGCGGGTCGACGCGTTGACCATCACGCTCGCGGAATCGACCTCGCGCAGGAAACGCATCGCGCGGTCGTGATCCTCGGTAACGATCGCATCGGTGTGATGCGAGCCGTAGTGGTTGATGTGCTCGATCGCGGCGTCGAGGCCGTCGACGACCTTGATCGCGAGCACCGGCGCGAGATATTCGGTATGCCAGTCTTCTTCGGTCGCGTCGACGAGCGGACCGACGCCCGCATCGGCGAGCACCGCGCGCGCGGCCGCATCGACGCGCAGCTCGACCTGCTTGTCGCGATACAGCTTGCCGAGCGGCGGCAGCAGCGCAGCCGCGATGCCGCCCGACACGAGCAGCGTCTCCATCGTGTTGCAGGTGCCGTAGCGGTGCGTCTTCGCGTTGTCGCAGACGGTCAGCGCCTTGGCGAGATCGGCGCGATCGTCGACGTACACGTGGCAGATGCCGTCGAGGTGCTTGATCATCGGCACGCGCGCCTCGTTGATCAGGCGCTCGATCAGGCTCTTGCCGCCGCGCGGCACGATCACGTCGACGTATTCGGTCATCGTGATCAGCTTGCCGACCGCCGCGCGATCGGCCGTCGCGACGACCTGCACCGCGTCCTGCGGCAGGCCGGCCGCCTCGAGCCCTTCACCGATCAGCTTCGCGAGCGCCGCGTTCGATTCGAGCGCTTCGGAGCCGCCGCGCAGGATCGTCGCGTTGCCCGACTTCAGGCACAGCGCGGCCGCGTCGATCGTCACGTTCGGGCGCGATTCGTAGATGATGCCGATCACGCCGAGCGGCACGCGCATCTGGCCGACCTGGATCCCGCTCGGGCGATACTTGAGGTTGCCGATCTCGCCGATCGGATCGGCGAGCGACGCGACCTGGCGCAGCCCTTCGACCATCGTTTTCAGCGCCTTGTCCGACAGCGTCAGGCGGTCGACGAACGCTGCATCGAGCCCCTTTTCACGGGCGCGGGCGACGTCGCGCGCATTCGCGTCCTTCAGCACCTGCGCGTCGCGTTCGATCGCGCGGGCCACCGCGTCGAGCGCCGCGTTCTTCGCGGCCGTGCTGGCGCGCGCCATCGCGCGGGAAGCGTGCCGGGCGCGACGGCCCAGGTCGGTCATGTACTGATCGATATCCATCGTGTGACTCGAGAAGCGAGCCGCGCGGAGCGGCATGAATTCGTGGGGGAGCGCGCGGACGGCCATCCGGGGCGGCCATCCGCGCCAGGCCGCGGCAGACACGCCGCGCCGGCAATCGAAATATTGTAAGCGGGTTGCGCCGTGCGCGCTGACGGCCCGGACGGGACCTAGCGTCGCACGCGACCCGCGGTCGGCGGTCGTTCGCCGCGCGCGCCCGCGACCGTCATCGCGAGCTGGAACAGCCCGTCCCACGGATCGGGCGGCGGCTCGTCCTGCGTGCGGCGGCCCGGCACGACGGCCGTGAGCCCCTTGACCTGCCGGTCGAGCTTCGCGGCGAACGCGAGCGCCTTCTCGAGCACGCCTTCCGACACGCGGTTCAGCGCGGGGCCGATCAGCCGCTCGCGCGGCCCCCATACGCGGTTCTCTCGCAGCAGCGTCGCCAGCGGCTTGCCGGCCGTCGCGCCGCGCTTGATCCGCAGCAGCGTGCGCAGTTCCTCGACGACGGCCCACATCACGAGCACGATCGCCTCGCCCTCGCCCTTCAGCCCGTCGATCATCCGTGCGAGCCGCGCGGCGTCGCCGGCGAGCATCGCTTCGTTCAGCTTGAAGACGTCGTAGCGCGCGACGTTCAGCACCGCGTCGTGCACCTGCTCGAACGACAGCGTCCCTTGCGGATACAGCAGCCCGAGCTTCTGGATTTCCTGGTGCGCGGCGAGCAGGTTGCCTTCGACGCGCTCGGCAATGAACTGCAGCGCGCGCCGCCCGTCGTCGCCGGGCGCGGCCCGCTGGCCCTGCATCGCGAGACGCTGGCCGATCCAGTTCGGCAGTTGCGCGCGATCGACCGGATCGATCTTCAGCGCGACGCCGCCGTTCTGCAGCGCGGTAAACCACGCGGATTTCTGCGTGGCCGCATCGAGACGCGGCAACGTGACGAGCATCAGCGCGTCGGGATTGGGCGCGGCCGCGAGCGTCTTCAGCGCATCGGCGCCTTCCTTGCCGGGCTTGCCCGACGGAATGCGCAGCTCGATCAGCTGGCGCTCGCCGAACAGCGACATCGCCTGGGTCGCGCCGAGCAGCACGCTCCAGTCGAAGCCGCGCTCGACCGTATGCACCGAACGCTCGGTGAAGCCGGCCGCGCGTGCGGCCGCACGAATGCGGTCGCACGCTTCCTGCGCGAGCAGCGGCTCGTCGCCGTAGACGGTATAGAGCCCGGCCAACCCCTTCGCGAGGTGCGGCTCCAGCGCATCAAGTCGCAATTGCATCGCTACGTGCGCCGTCGATCAGAGCGGCGGCGGCGGCAGCGGCGCGCGCGGCGCGACACCCGGCACCACGTCCTCCGGCGCCGGCGTCAGCGAATGGACGATCGCGAGACGTCGCATCAGCTGGTCGACCGCGTCGTTCTGCATGTCGCCGTACAGGATGTCGGCTTCCTGCGCCTTCGCGTTCGTGTACTGGTCGCTGTACGTCATCGCGCGGTTCAGCGCGATCGCGCTCGGCGGGATCAGCACGGTGCCGTCCTTGCTCGTCAGCGTGTAGTTCAGCGTATAGAACAGCGCGTATTCCTGCGCCGAGCCGAACTTGTTGAGCGTCAGCGTGTTCTGCCCACGCGACTCCCACATGCGCAGCACGGCGTCGGCGTCGTCCGCCGACTTGACGATCTTCGTGTCGCTGCCGGCCTCGACGAGGCGCGTGAGACGCGCCTCGACGGGCGCCGGCGCACCGGCCACCAGCAGGTGCTTGAACGCGTAGTCCTGCTGGCCGCGCAACTGGAAGCCGCATGCCGACAGCGCGACCGCGCTGCCGACGAGCATCAAAAACGATCTGCGGATCACCTTCGCTCCTTCTGGGTACGTCCGACGGCCGGCGGCCGTCAGACGACGATGTTCACGAGGCGGCCCGGCACGACGACGATCTTCTTCGCCGGCTTGCCGTCGCTGAACTTCGCGAATGCTTCGTCGGCCACCGCCGCGGCTTCGATCGCCTCGCGGCTCGCGTCCTTCGCCACCTTCAGCGCGCCGCGCACCTTGCCGTTCACCTGCAGCACGAGTTCGATCTCGGCCTGCTCGAGCGCGGCCTCGTCGACCTTCGGCCACGGCGCGTCGAGCAGCGGGCCGAATTCGTCCGCGTAGCCGAGTGCCTTCCACAGTTCGAACGTGACGTGCGGCACAACCGGGTACAGCACGCGCAGCAGCACGCCGTACGCTTCGCGCAGCACGCCGGGCGTCGCGCCCTTCGCGCCGTCGATCGCGTTCAGCATCTTCATCGCGGCCGACACGACCGTGTTGTACTGCAGGCGCTGGTAGTCAAAATCGGCCTGCTTCAGCACGCTGTAGATCTCGCGGCGCAGCGCCTTGTCGGCTTCGCCGAGCGCGGCTGCATCGAAGCCCGCGCGCGCGGCGAGCGCCTCGCGGTTGCCGTAGCCGAAGCTCCACACGCGGCGCAGGAAGCGGCTCGCGCCTTCGACGCCCGCGCCCGACCATTCGAGCTGCTGCTCGGGCGGTGCGGCGAACATCGTGAACAGGCGCGCGGTGTCGGCGCCGTACAGGTCGATCAGCACCTGCGGATCGACGCCGTTGTTCTTCGACTTCGACATCTTCTCGATGCCGCCGAGCACGACCGGCTGGCCGTCCGTGTTCAGCGTCGCGCCGACCGGGCGGCCCTTGTCGTCGTGCGTGACCGTCACGTCGGCCGGGTTGTACCAGGTCTTCTTGCCCGAAGCGTCCTCGCGATAGAACGTCTCGTTCAGCACCATCCCCTGCGTGAGCAGGTTCTTCGCCGGCTCGCCGAACTTCACGAGGCCGAGGTCGCGCATCACCTTGGTCCAGAAGCGCGAATACAGCAGGTGCAGGATCGCGTGCTCGATGCCGCCGATGTATTGGTCCATCGGCATCCAGTAATCGGTGCGTGCGTCGACCATCGTGTCGGCGTCCGGCGCCGTGTAGCGCGAGAAGTACCACGACGAATCGACGAACGTGTCCATCGTGTCGGTTTCGCGCTTCGCGGCCGCGCCGCACTTCGGGCACGAACAGTTCAGGAACGCTTCCGACTTCGCGAGCGGGTTGCCCGAGCCGTCCGGCACGAGGTCTTCCGGCAGCACGACCGGCAGGTCCTGTTCCGGCACCGGCACGTCGCCGCACGACGGGCAGTGGATGATCGGGATCGGCGTGCCCCAGTAGCGCTGGCGCGATACGCCCCAGTCGCGCAGGCGCCACGTGACCTGCTTGTCGCCGAAGCCGCCGGCGTTCAGGTCGGCCGCGACCGCGTCGACCGCTTCCGCGTAGCGCAGGCCGTCGTACTTGCCGCTGTTCACGCAGACCGCGGTTTCCTTGTCGCCGTACCACTCCTGCCATGCGTCGAGCGAGTACGTCTGGCCTTCGGCCGAGATCACCTGCTTGATCGGCAGGTCGTACTTCTTCGCGAACGCGAAGTCGCGCTCGTCGTGGCCCGGCACGCCCATCACCGCGCCTTCGCCATAGCTCATCAGCACGTAGTTGCCGATCCACACCTCGACCGGCTCGCCGGTCAGCGGGTGCTTGACCGAGAAGCCCGTCGCGACGCCCTTCTTTTCCATCGTCGCGACGTCGGCTTCGGCGACGCCGCCGCGCTTGCATTCGTCGATGAACGCGAGCAGTTCCGGCTTGTCCTGCGCCAGACGCGTGGCGAGCGGGTGCTCGGCCGCGATCGCGCAGAACGTGACGCCCATGATCGTGTCGGCGCGCGTCGTGAACACGCGCAGCAGCTTCTGCTCGCCGTCGAGTTCGTACGGGAAGCCGAAGTTCACGCCGAAGCTCTTGCCGATCCAGTTCTGCTGCATGATCTTCACGCGCTCGGGCCAGCCGAGGCCGTCGAGGTCGTTCAGCAGTTCATCGGCGTACTGCGTGATGCGCAGGTAGTACATCGGGATCTCGCGCTTCTCGACGAGCGCGCCCGAGCGCCAGCCGCGCCCGTCGATCACCTGCTCGTTCGCGAGCACGGTCTGGTCGACCGGGTCCCAGTTCACGGTGCCCGTCTTCTTGTACGCGATGCCCTTCTCGAGCATCTTCAGGAACAGCCACTGGTTCCACTTGTAGTAGTCGGGCTTGCACGTCGCGATCTCGCGCGACCAGTCGATCGCGAGGCCCATCGACTGCATCTGGCCCTTCATGTAGTCGATGTTGTCGTAGGTCCACTTCGCGGGCGGCACGCCGTTCGCCATCGCGGCGTTCTCGGCCGGCATCCCGAACGCGTCCCAGCCCATCGGCATCAGCGTGTTGTAGCCGTTCATCCGCAGATAGCGGTACATCACGTCGTTGATCGTGTAGTTGCGCACGTGACCCATGTGCAGCTTGCCGGACGGGTACGGCAGCATCGACACGCAGTAGAACTTCGGCTTCTGCGAATCTTCCTGCGTCTTGTAGGCATCGGCTGCGCGCCAGTCGCCCTGGGCGGCGGCTTCGACGTCGGCGGGTACGTATCTTTCGTGCATGGTGTGGTTCGGGCTAGGCTTTAAGCGGCGCGACGGCTCGCGCGCAGAAGTGGATCGAAAGGCGTGCATGCCCGGCGCGGGAACAGGCGGGCTGTTGCCGGACCGGGAAAAACGACGATTATACCGCCCGCGCCGGCCC
>NZ_JAAGPK010000417.1:0-364 GCF_017104685.1 Burkholderia sp. Tr-20355
GCCTGACGATTACCTACTTTCACACGGGAATCCGCACTATCATCGGCGTAGAGTCGTTTCACGGTCCTGTTCGGGATGGGAAGGGGTGGGACCGACTCGCTATGGTCATCAGGCAAAGAGGGTTGTTCTGCTGGCGTGGCCAACAGAACCAATCTTGGAAGAAGCAGTAATTTAGGTTGTGTGTATCACACACGAGAATCCAACTTGTCGCTTTGGATCTTGCAGCCAGTGCTTTCACACGGCGCCGATCTACAAGGCAGACTTGTTATAGGATCAAGCCTTACGGGCAATTAGTATCAGTTAGCTGAACGCATTACTGCGCTTACACACCTGACCTATCAACGTCCTGGTCTCGAACGACCCT
>NZ_JAAGPK010000418.1:0-348 GCF_017104685.1 Burkholderia sp. Tr-20355
CCTGACGATTACCTACTTTCACACGGGAATCCGCACTATCATCGGCGTAGAGTCGTTTCACGGTCCTGTTCGGGATGGGAAGGGGTGGGACCGACTCGCTATGGTCATCAGGCAAAGAGGGTTGTTGCGTTGCTTCGCAGCGCAACCAATCTTGGAAGAAGCAGTAATTTTGGGGTTGTGCGTATCAGCACATCGCGGTCATTCAACCGCTGTCTGTAAAACAGACTTGTTATAGGATCAAGCCTTACGGGCAATTAGTATCAGTTAGCTGAACGCATTACTGCGCTTACACACCTGACCTATCAACGTCCTGGTCTCGAACGACCCTTCAAGGGGATCTAGTCCCCA
>NZ_JAAGPK010000419.1:0-256 GCF_017104685.1 Burkholderia sp. Tr-20355
GTGTGGCTGGTCGTCCTCTCAGACCAGCTACTGATCGTCGCCTTGGTAGGCCTTTACCCCACCAACTAGCTAATCAGCCATCGGCCAACCCTATAGCGCGAGGCCCGAAGGTCCCCCGCTTTCATCCGTAGATCGTATGCGGTATTAATCCGGCTTTCGCCGGGCTATCCCCCACTACAGGACATGTTCCGATGTATTACTCACCCGTTCGCCACTCGCCACCAGGTGCAAGCACCCGTGCTGCCGTTCGACTTGC
>NZ_JAAGPK010000420.1:0-255 GCF_017104685.1 Burkholderia sp. Tr-20355
TGTGGCTGGTCGTCCTCTCAGACCAGCTACTGATCGTCGCCTTGGTAGGCCTTTACCCCACCAACTAGCTAATCAGCCATCGGCCAACCCTATAGCGCGAGGCCCGAAGGTCCCCCGCTTTCATCCAAAGATCGTATGCGGTATTAATCCGGCTTTCGCCGGGCTATCCCCCACTACAGGACATGTTCCGATGTATTACTCACCCGTTCGCCACTCGCCACCAGGTGCAAGCACCCGTGCTGCCGTTCGACTTGC
>NZ_JAAGPK010000421.1:0-255 GCF_017104685.1 Burkholderia sp. Tr-20355
GGGGGGGGGGGGGGGGGGGGGGGGGGGGGGGGGGGGGGGGGGGGGGGGGGGGGGGGGGGGGGGGGGGGGGGGGGGGGGGGGGGGGGGGGGGGGGGGGGGGGGGGGGGGGGGGGGGGGGGGGGGGGGGTGGGGGGGGGGGGGGGGGGGGGGGGGGGGGGGGGGGGGGGGGGGGGGGGGGGGGGGGGGGGGGGGGGGGGGGGGGGGGGGGGGGGGGGGGGGGGGGGGGGGGGGGGGGGGGGGGGGGGGGGGGGGGGG
>NZ_JAAGPK010000422.1:0-235 GCF_017104685.1 Burkholderia sp. Tr-20355
AGCTCGATCACTTCGCTGTCGACCTCAACCTCGACGGGCCTGTCGTCGGCAAATAGCTCGATCGCTTCGCTGTCGACTTCGACCTCGACGGGTCTGTCGTCGACGAATAGCTCGATCACTTCGCTGTCGACCTCAACCTCGACGGGCCTGTCGTCGGCAAATAGCTCGATCGCTTCGCTGTCGACTTCGACCTCGACGGGTCTGTCGTCGACGAATAGCTCGATCACTTCGCTGT
>NZ_JAAGPK010000423.1:0-228 GCF_017104685.1 Burkholderia sp. Tr-20355
TCACTTCGCTGTCGACCTCAACCTCGACGGGCCTGTCGTCGGCAAATAGCTCGATCGATTCGCTGTCGACTTCGACCTCGACGGGTCTGTCGTCGACGAATAGCTCGATCACTTCGCTGTCGACCTCAACCTCGACGGGCCTGTCGTCGGCAAATAGCTCGATCGATTCGCTGTCGACTTCGACCTCGACGGGTCTGTCGTCGACGAATAGCTCGATCACTTCGCTGT
>NZ_JAAGPK010000424.1:0-212 GCF_017104685.1 Burkholderia sp. Tr-20355
TGACGTCGGGCGCGCAAGCGCGCCACAGGAATCGGACCGTCGGATGCGCTGCGCGTTCGCGATGCGAGACGTGTACCGGTGCGTCAGGCGTCGCGTGCGTCGGGACTATAGCCGAGTTCGTAAGACAGTTTCCGCGCGCATGCGCGCAGCGCGGTGTCGATCTCGCCGCCCCACGCGATGTCGAACGAGCCTTCCTGGCCGAGCGCGACGAG
>NZ_JAAGPK010000041.1:0-54162 GCF_017104685.1 Burkholderia sp. Tr-20355
TCGTCGCGGGCCGCGGCGACCGCGCGCTCGACATCGGGCGCCGTGCCGCGCGCGATGACCGCGAACGGCTGGCCATCGGAGGGATCGACGACCGCGATGGTTTCCAGTTGCGCGGGCAACGTCCATTCGCCCGCGATGAAGTGCTTCGCCTCTTCCATGCCTGCTCCCGTGTACCCGGGTTGGCGCTTCAGCGCCGACGCCGATGCCGTGCCACGCGGCCGGCAGTGCGACGGCCGACCATCCGGAACGATTATCGCGCCGATCGTCATCCGGACGCCACCGGTCGATTGGCTATAATGGCGCATTCCCTTGGGGGGCGCCCGCGCCGGTGCATCGGCCGCTGCGCCCTGTCCCGAATTCCCATCGACCTACAGAGAGTGCTCATGAGCTTCAATCATGTTCCGGCCGGCAAGGACCTGCCGCAAGATTTCAACGTGATCATCGAGATTCCCGCGCAAAGCGACCCGGTGAAGTACGAGGCGGACAAGGAACTGGGCCTTCTCGTCGTCGACCGCTTCATCGGCACGGGCATGCGCTATCCGGTGAACTACGGCTACATCCCGCAGACGCTGTCGGGCGACGGCGATCCGGTCGACGTGCTGGTGATCACGCCGTTCCCGCTGCTGGCAGGCTCGATCGTGCGCTCGCGCGTGCTTGGCATGCTGCAGATGACCGACGAGTCGGGCGTCGACGCGAAGCTGGTCGCCGTGCCGCACGACAAGGTCTGCCCGATGACGGCGAACCTGAAGTCGATCGACGACGTGCCCGAGTACCTGAAGGACCAGATCAAGCACTTCTTCGAGCAATACAAGGCGCTCGAGAAGGGCAAGTGGGTGAAGGTCGAAGGCTGGGCCGGCATCGAAGCCGCGCACAAGGAAATCACCGACGGCGCCGCGAACTACAAGAAGTAAGCGGCGTGCCGGCCGACGGCCGGTTCGTACGGAACGCAGACCGCGTGTGTCTCCTCAGGAGGCCGCGCGGTTTTGTTTTGGGCGCGCGGGTTTCCGGCGTGCGGCCGGCGCGGTCTTCGCACGTGTTGCGCGGGGCGTGGCCGCTTCGATGGTTGTCGCGGCCGTTGGCCGGCGACGGGCCGGCTCGGAAGCGGCGTTCTTGCGCGTGTTCGCCGCGGGCTGGCCGACGGCGGCCGGGGCCTTCGGTTTCGATGAAGCGGATGCGGGCGGCCTGGTCTTCTTTACCGACATGCCGCGCGATGCGGTCTTTTTTGCGGCTGTGGCGCCGTCGGCTTGTGCACGTTTCGCTTCCGGCGCGGCCTGTTTGGCTATCGTCGCCGCTGGTTTGCGCGTTGCCGCCTTTGCCGGTTTGCCGACTTTCCCCGCCTTCACGTTTTCCGCTGCAGCCGGTTGCGCCGCGGCCGTGTCCGCCAGGTTGTCGGCGTTCTCCGCCTTCGCCTGCTTGCGCCCGCGCGTGCGCACCGGTGAGCCGGCCGCGTCCGCGCTTTCATCGAGCGTCGCCACGACGGGCAACACCGATTCGAGCGTCCGCAACCCGGCCGCCAGCTCCCGCTTCTGCACGGGCGTAAGCCGCTTCACCCAGTATTCCGCCCGCGACGCGCTCGATCGGTCGGGCAGCGGAAACGACGCGAGCACCGCACGCGGCTTGCGCGAGCGCGTGTAGCGCGCGCCCTTGCCGGACGCGTGTTCGTCGAAGCGCGCGGCAACGTCGGTCGTGATGCCCGTATAGACGCTGTCGTCGGCGCATTCGATCAGATACAGAAACCAGGACATGGCAGGGCGGCGGAGTGCGAAGCCGCCAGTGTCTCAGAAAAAACGCGCGTCAACGCCACCGGTCGCCGTGTCCGTCGCGAAAGCGGCTCGGCGCCGCGCCGAGTTCGCGCGTGAAGAAGCGCGTGAACGCGCTCGTCGAACGGAAGCCGACGCGCACGCCGATCTCGCCGATCGGCAACTGCGTGTTCAGCAGCAGGTCGCGTGCTTCGCCGAGTCGCGCCTGCGCGACGAGCGCATGGAACCCGACGGCTTCGCGATGCAGCCGCCGGCGCAGCGTCCAGCGCGACATCGCGAAGCGCGTGCATACGTGCTGCATCAGCGTGTCGGTCGGCACGTCGACTTCGTCGGACGTGCGCAGCCAGTCGCGCACGCACTGCTCGACCGACGAGCCGAACGTCGAGCGTGCCCGCACGCGCTCGCGCGCGGCGTCGGCCGCATGACGCTGGATGCCGGCGAGCGGCGCGTTGTAGCGCTCGAACGGCGTGTCGAGGTGCGCGGAGCGCAGCACGATGCGATTGTGCGCGGCGTCGAACGACATCGGCGCGCCGAGCATGTCGCGCAGCGCGGCGGCGGGCGCGAACGCGCGGCCGGCGAATTCGGCGTCGGCGATGCGTGCGTGCGGATCGTACAGGCGCGCGAGTGCCGCGAGGATCGCGAGGTTGGTGAATGCGCTGCCCGCGTGCCGGCCGTCGCCTTCGTTCACGTACTCGAGCGCGATCGCATCGCGATGCTCGTGCGCGAACACCCAGTCGACGTTGCCGATCAGCTCGCGATAGTGCAGGTAGCCGTGCAGCGCGTCGCGCAGCGTCGCCGCGTTGCACGTGATGCCCGCGAGTTCGGGAAACTGCACGAGCCACGGCACGACTTGCGGCGGCGGGCGACGCCACGACAGCGGCCAGCCGCTCGTCAGCTGCATCGCAGCCACATGCCGGTCGCCCGCGATGCGGCGCGCGTCGTCGGCGAGCTCGGCCGGCCCGATGCCGAGCGTGTCGTAAAGCGGCGCGGGATCGATGCCGTTCGCGCGCGCGTCCTCGCACAGCCAGCGGTAGATCCGTACGGATACCGATTTCTGTTGCAACTCCATGTCTGTCTCCCTGTCGTCATGCCGTTCGGGTTTGTCCCCGCTGCGAGAGGTCAACGCATGCTCCTGCCGGTCAAGCGTGGTGACCGGTCACTTTTTAGACTCGGACGCTGGAGTGTGGCGACAAGTACAACAGAACGATTCTGGAGGATCAATGAAAACTTCGCTGTTCCGGTGTTCGACGATTGCGTCCGCGTGTGCGCTCACGGTGCTGCTCGCGTCGTGCGGCGGCGACGACATCCAGGCGGGCCCGAGCTCACCGGCCGACCCCGATGCGGCGGCCGACCGGCGCGCGGCCGCGCTCGTCGCGCAACTGACGACCGACGAGAAGCTGCAGCTCGTGCACGGCACGGGCATGCCCGCGCTCGACCTGGGCGGCCCGTTCCCGGCCGACGCGCTGAACGGCGCCAGCTACATCCCCGGCGTGCCGCGGCTCGGCATTCCGGCGCTCAGCAGCGCCGATTCGGCGGGCGGCGTGAACGTGAAGAACGCGCGCGTGACCGCGCTGCCGGCACCGGTCGCGCTCGCGGCGACCTGGGATCCGGCGCTGGCGGGCACTTACGGCACGCGCATCGCGCTGGAACTGCGCGCGCTCGGTTTCGCGGAAGGGCTCGGCGGCGGCGTGAACCTCGCGCGCGAGCCGCGCAACGGCCGCACGTTCGAATACATGGGCGAGGATCCGGTGCTCGCGGGCACGCTGAGCGCCGCGCGCACGCAGGCGACGCAGGCGCAGAAGGTGATCGCGACGATCAAGCATTTCGCGTTCAACGACCAGGAAACCAACCGGATGACGATCGATTCGGTCGTCGACGAGCGGACCATGCGCGAGGCCGAGCTGCTCGCGTTCGAGATCGGCGTGAAGGACGGTCAGCCGGGCAACGTGATGTGCTCGTACAACAAGCTGAACGGCGTGTATGCCTGCGAGAACCCGTATCTGCTGACGACGGTGCTGAAGAACGAATGGGGCTTCAAGGGCGTCGTGCAGTCCGACTGGGGCGCGACGCACTCGACCGTCGCGGCCGTGCAGGCCGGGCTCGACGAGGAGCAGCCGGGCGCGGCCGACGACGGCAACGCGCCGCTCGGCTCCTACTTCAACTCGAAGCTGCGCGCGGCGCTGCAGGCCGGCAGCGTGTCGGCCGCGCGCCTGAACGACATGGTGCAGCGCAAGCTGCGCACGCTGATCCGCATCGGCGTGATGGATGCGCCGCCGAAGCCGGGCGGTGCGATCGACGAGGCCGCCGGCAACGCCGACGCGCTGGCGATCGCGCGGCAATCAGCGGTGCTGCTGAAGAACGCGGCCGCGCCCGGCGATGCGCAGCCCGTGCTGCCGCTCGCGGCCGGCGCGCTCAAGTCGGTCGTCGTGATCGGCGGGCATGCGGATGCCGGCGTGCTGTCGGGCGGCGGCTCGGGCGCGGTACCGGCGATCGACGGCAACGCGGTGACGACCTGCGAGCAACCGGCCGGCACGCTGTTCGGCGGCTGCGCGACCTGGTACAAGTCCGCGCCGCTCGCGGCGATCCGCGCGAAGGCGCCGAACGCGTCGGTCAGCTATCTCGACGGGACCGATGCGAATGCCGCGGCGGCCGCGGCCGCGCAGGCCGATGTCGCCATCGTGTTCGCGACGCAGTGGCAAACGGAAGGGCTCGACCTCGCGAGCCTGTCGCTGCCGGATGCGAAGGCCGATCCGTACAACCAGCAATACGACCAGAACGCGCTGATCGCGGCCGTCGCCGCGAAGGCGAAGCGCGTGGTCGTCGTGCTCGAGAACGGCAGCCCGGTGCTGATGCCGTGGCTCGCGAACGTGCACGGCGTGCTCGATGCCTGGTATCCGGGCGCGCAGGGCGGCCAGGCGATCGCCGACCTGCTGTTCGGCGACGCGAATCCGTCGGGCCGGTTGCCGCTGACGTTCCCGAAGCAGGAAGCCGACCTGCCGCAGCCGGCGATCGATCCGTCGCGCACGCAGACCGTCTATGCGGAAGGCCTCGCGTACGGCTATCGCTGGTTCGACGCGAAGGCGATCGAGCCGCTGTTCCCGTTCGGCTACGGGTTGTCGTATACGACGTACGCGATGTCGGGGATGTCGGCGCAGGCCGACGCGGCGGGCAACGTGAAGGTCGGCGTGACGGTGACGAACACGGGCGCGCGCGCCGGTGCGCAGACGGTGCAGATCTACGCGGCGCTGCCCGCTTCGCTCGGCGAGCCGCCGAAGCGGCTCGTCGGCTGGACCAAGGTCGCGCTGCAGCCGGGCGAGGCGCGCACGGTCAGCGTCGCGGTGCCGGCGCAGCGCTTCGCGGTATGGGATGCGAATGCGCATGCGTGGCGGGTCGGCGCGGGGAGCTACGTGCTGTCGGCCGCCGCGTCGTCGCGCGACCCGCAGGCGCTGTCGCAGACGGTGACGCTCGCCGCGCACTGAGCCGGAGGCGGCCGTGCGTCATGCGGCGAGGCCGGTCGTGGCCTCGCCGCATGACGACGTGCCTGCCGGTGCTATTCGGTGCCGCGCCGGAACGGATCGTGTTCGCGCAACTCGTCGACGTACGCGTGGATATGTTCGGTCTCGCGTTCGAGGAAGCGCGCGACCGCATCGGAAAACGCCGGGTGCGCGAGCCAGTGCGCGGAGTGCGTGACGGTCGGCAGGAAGCCGCGTGCGAGCTTGTGCTCGCCTTGCGCGCCGCCTTCGAACGTGTCGAGCCCGGCCTCGATGCAGAATTCGAGCAACTGGTAGTAGGCCGTTTCGAAATGCAGGCAGGGGACGTGTTCGATCGCCCCCCAGTAGCGGCCGTATAGCGTGCCGCCGCCGTGCTCGCCGCGCCGGTACACGGCGAGCGCGCTCGCGATCGGCCGGCCGTCGGCTTCCGCGATCACGAGCAGCAGGTTCTCGGGCATCGTCGCGCCGATCGTGCGGAAGAAATCGAGGTTCAGGTACGGGCTCGAAAAGTGTTCGCGGTAGGTCTGCCGGTAGCAGCGCGAGAAGAAGCGCCAGTCGGCGTCGGTGATCCGGTCGCCGGTCAGCCGCCGGAACGTCACGCCCGCGTCGTGCACCTTGCGTCGCTCCGCGCGGATGTTCTTGCGCTTCTTCTGCTCGAGCGTGCCGAGGAAGTCGTCGAAGTGACGGTAGCCGTCGTTGAGCCAGTGGAACTGCACGCCTTCGCGCAGCATCATCCCCATCGATTCGAGCAGCCGCGCCTCGTCGCCGGTCGGGAACAGCACGTGCAGCGACGACACGTCGCTCTGCTCGGCGAACGCGAGCAGCGTGGCCGCGAGCCGGCGGCGTGCGTCGTCGTCGGCCGCGAGCAGGCGCGTGCCCTGCACGGGCGTGAACGGCACCGCGCACAGCAGCTTCGGGTAGTAGGGCAGGTCGTTGCGCTGATAGGCGTCGGCCCACGCCCAGTCGAACACGTATTCGCCGTAAGAATGCTGCTTCGCGTAGACGGGCGCGGCGGCCGCGAGGCGGCCGGTGCGCTCGTCGGTCAGCGTGACGAAGTGCGGCGACCAGCCGGTCTCGTCGACCGCGCAGCGCGCGACGTGCAGTGCGTCGAGAAATTCGTGGCGCAGGAACGGCGTCGGCTGCGCGTCGCGGGCGAGCAGCGCGTTCCATTCGTCGGCCGGCACCTCGGCGGGGGACGACAGGATGCCCGTGCGATAATCGATGCGTGCGTGTTTCAAGCGTGAATCCGTACCGTTGGATGTTGCCGGATGTGTGCCGCCGCGGCCCGCGTCCGGTTCGATTTCGTCAGCCGTTCCGGGCGCGCCGCCCGATCCCGCCATGAAGACCCGACTCGCTCTTGCCCAGATCAACGTCACCGTCGGCGATTTCGCCGGCAACGTCGCGCGGATCGTCGCGGCCGCACGCGCCGCGCACAACGATGGTGCGCAGCTGATGGTCGCGCCCGAACTCGCGCTGTCCGGCTATCCGCCGGAAGACCTGCTGCTGCGGCCCGCGTTCTACGCGGCGGCGGCATCTGCGCTCGCTGCCCTGGCCGACGCGCTGAAGGCGTTCGACGGGCTCGCGGTGCTGGTCGGCCATCCGTTGCGCGGTCCGGGCAGGGGTCCGGGCGCCGATCCGCACGCGCCAGCCGTCGATGGTAATGCAAACCGCCCGATCGAGCGCGGCGTGCCGCCCACCGATACCTTCAACGCGGTATCGCTGATCGTCGGCGGGGCAATCGTCGGCACCTACCGCAAGCAGGATCTGCCGAACGCCGAGGTGTTCGACGAGAAGCGCTACTTCGCGACGGACGCCGAGCCGCTCGTGTTCGAGCTGAACGGCGTGAAATACGGCGTGATCATCTGCGAGGACGCGTGGCATGCGTCGGCCGCGCAGATCGCGAAGGCGGCCGGCGCACAGGTGCTGCTGATCCCGAACGGCTCGCCGTACCACATGAACAAGGAAGCGGTGCGCATCGACATCCTGCGCGCGCGGATCCGCGAGACCGGGCTGCCGATGGTGTACGTGAACCTCGTCGGCGGCCAGGACGAGCTCGTGTTCGACGGCGGCTCGTTCGTGCTCGACGCGCAGGGCGCGCTCGTCGCGAAGATGCCGCAGTTCGACGAAGGCCATGCGATCGTTGAATTCGACGGCGCGCGGCCGTTGCCCGGCACGATCGCGCCCGAGCTGTCGACGGATGCGCAGGTGTACCGCGCGCTCGTGACCGGCGTGCGCGACTACATCGGCAAGAACGGTTTTCCCGGCGTGCTGATCGGGCTGTCGGGCGGCGTCGATTCGGCGCTGGTGCTGGCCGTCGCGTGCGATGCGCTCGGGCCCGGGCGCGTGCGCGCGGTGATGATGCCGTCGCGCTTCACGGCCGACATCTCGACCACCGACGCGGCGGAGATGGCGCGGCGCGTCGGCGTGCGCTACGACGAGATCGCGATCGAGCCGATGTTCGACGCATTCCGCGCGGCGCTTGCCGGCGAGTTCGCGGGCCGCGCGGAAGACGCGACGGAGGAGAACATCCAGGCGCGCATCCGCGGCACGCTGCTGATGGCGCTGTCGAACAAGTTCGGCTCGATCGTGCTGACGACCGGCAACAAGAGCGAGATGGCGGTCGGCTACTGCACGCTGTACGGCGACATGGCCGGCGGTTTCGCGGTGATCAAGGACATCGCGAAGACGCTGGTCTACCGGCTCTGCCGCTATCGCAACGCCACGGCCGACTACGGGCTGCGCGACGTGATTCCCGAGCGGATCCTCACGCGCGCGCCGTCGGCCGAGCTGCGCGATAACCAGACCGACCAGGACAGCCTGCCCCCGTACGACGTGCTCGACGCGATCATGCGGATGTACATGGAAGAAGACCGGCCGCTCGCGGAGATCGTCGCGGCGGGTTATGCGCAGGCCGACGTCGAACGCGTGACGCGGCTCATCAAGATCAACGAATACAAGCGCCGCCAGGCGCCGATCGGCATCCGCGTCACGCATCGCGCGTTCGGGCGCGACTGGCGCTACCCGATCACGTCGCGGTTCACCGAACGTCTCGATTGAGCCGTGCTGGGCCGGAGGCGGCCCGCAGGCTTACAATCGGGAACGCGATTTTTCATCCAAACGAGCATTGGGGGACAACCACCATGAAACGCATCACCGCCATCATCAAGCCGTTCAAGCTGGACGAAGTCCGCGAAGCGCTCGCCGAAGTGGGTCTCACGGGCCTGACCGTGACGGAAGTGAAGGGTTTCGGCCGCCAGAAGGGCCATACCGAGCTGTATCGCGGCGCCGAATACGTCGTCGACTTCCTGCCGAAGATGAAGATCGAGGTGGTCGTCGCGGAAGCGCAGGTCGACCAAGTGATCGACGCGGTGATCGGCGCGGCGCGGACCGGCAAGATCGGCGACGGCAAGATCTTCGTGTCGGACGTCGAGCGCGTGATCCGCATCCGCACCGGCGAAGAGAACGAAGCGGCCGTTTGAACGCCGTCGTGCGTCGCCGGGCCTGCGCAAGCCCGTGGTTTGCGGGAGCAGGCGCCAAGCCGGCCCGCCCAAGAAAAAACGGTGCGGATACCCGGTTGGGTACCGCACCGATACGCGCCTCTCGCAGCAGCGTGGAAAGTGTTGTCGAATCGTTCTTTGACGGCGCCTGATCAGAACAGGTGCTGGATACCGGCGTAGACGCCGGTCTGGCTGCCGCCCGGATTCGGGTTGCCCGTCGACACGGCCGTGCCTGCACCGTTCGCGTTCAGGCCGAAGTTCGCGTTCTTGCTGTTGCGCACGGTTGCGACCTGCAGGTCGAACAGCGTGCGCTTCGAGATGTTGTACGAGCCGCCGACCGTGTAGATGTTCGCGTTGCCGCCGCCGTGGTTCGCGTTCACGTGATACACGGCTGCGATCAGCGCCGCTGCCGGCGTTGCCTGCCACGTCACGCCGCCCCAGACCTGCTGGGTACCCGTCACGCCGGCGTTCACTGCCGGGCCGCCGCTGCCGTCCGCGCGCGATGCCTGGTAGGCCGCCTGCACCTTGAACTGGCCGAGGAACACGTTCACGCCCGCGAAGTATTCACGCGAGTAGTTGAACACGTCGGAGAAGCGGCCGTTGCTGTCGCGCGTTTCGTCGTAGATGCCGCGCAACTGGAACAGCGAGTTCGTGTAGGTGACCTGACCGCCCATTGCACGGCCCGGTTGGCCGGCCGTCGTGTTGCCGTTGAAGCTGGTCGAGTTCGAGAACGAGAACTGGCCGTAGAAGTCGAGGCCGTAAAGCGACGGCGACTGGTACGACACGTTGTTGCTGGTCTTGTTCCAGTTGCGGCCGCGCACCAGCGAGGCCGTCGACCAGGCCGACTGGCCGAACGGGTCGAAGTCCCACACGCCGTTGGCGATCGCGAGCTCGCGACCCAGCAGCAGCGTACCGTAGCGGTCGTTCGAGATACCGACGGTCGCGAAACGATCCCAGATCGAGCCGCTGAAGCCGCCCGTCATCGTGTTGAACGCGCCTTCGAGGTGGAACAGGACCTTGTTGCCGCCACCGATGTCCTCGCTACCCTTCAAGCCCCACAGGCTCGTGCCCCAGTCGCCGCTTTCCGCGCGCACTTGGTGGCCGTTTTGCAGGCCGTTCAGGTACTCGATGCCCGCATCCAGGCGGCCATACAGCGTGACGCTGCTCTGCGCGTGCGCCGTCACCACCCCAGCAGCCATCAGCGCGGCCGCGACCAAAGCTTTCTTCATCATCTCCTCCATACCCTGTCAAAAAGTCAACCCAGACTGCACGAGATGCCCGGAGCGCGAGCGCCGGGCAAAAGCGGGATAACCAGGGAGACCTCGTGCAGGGCCGGTAAGCGCGGCACGCGGGCAAGCGGACGGAAAACCGTTGAGCGGTCCCGCGCAGCCGGGTCGGCCTGCGGGGTCTCCTTGTAGTGTCGTGAAGCTAAACTACATTTCACGAACTTCGTTTTGCTACTTTGGTTACTAATTTAGCAAAAATACAATTTTGTGGCGATGGAAATCGTTGTTTGACTAACCGCTGTCGCCAAATTGCCATGCAACACGGTGGGCAACAGGTGCACCGAGGGTTGGCGATTAACGGAAAACCCTTGTCCCGCAAGGGAGACACGAATTTTTTGGATAGGGGTCAAGGATTGCCACTATTGACGTTGCGAATGCGCGGGCGTAAGCGCGAAAGTCGCGAAATTGGTAAGCATTTCGTAATGATTCGGGCGGTTTCGGCGAACGCAGGCCGGCGCCTGAAACGCCCGTCGCACAAGGCGCGCGGAACCTAGCGCGGGCCCGGCCGCGCGTCGAGCAACTGCGCGCGAATCCAGCGGTGCGCATCGGTGCGCGCATGCTTCGCGTGCGAGTAGACCTTCACCGTGTAGCGCGGGATCTCGAACGGCGCGGGAAAGATGCGGATCGGCGCCGCGTGCCGCAGGGCCTGCGCGGCGCGGTTCGGCACGGTCATCAGCAATTCGGATTCCGCGATCACGAACGGCGCGGCCAGCACGGTCGGCAACTGCACGGCGACGTGCCGCGCGAGGCCGAGCCGGTCGAGCACGTAGTCGACGACGCCGCGCGATTCGTTCCACGGCGTGACGACCACGTGGCGGGCGGCCAGGTACCGGTCGAGCGTCAGCCGCCGGCGGATCGCCGGATGCGCGGCGCTGGCGATCACGACGTAGTCGTCGGAGAACCAGTCGAAATCCTCGATGCCCGGCGCATCGGCCGCCGATTCCTCGTGATAGCCGAGCGCGAAGTCGATGCGGCCGGCCGCAAGCTCGTCGACGGAGATCTTCCGGTCGGAATGCACGACGCGGATCCGCAGGTGCGGCGCGACGTGCTGGATCCGCGCGAGGAACGCCGGCAGCACCGCGAAGGCCGTGTAGTCGGTCGCGGCGAACACGAACGTGCGGTCGCTTTGCGCGGGATCGAAGCGGCGCGCGCGGGCGAGACCCTTCGACATCGTGTCGAGCGCGTCGCCGGCCCACGTGGCGATGTCGTCGGCGCGCACGGTCGGCTGCATCTCGTTGCCGAGGCGCACGAACAGCGCATCGCCGATCGCGTCGCGCAGCCGCGCGAGCGCGTGGCTCAACGCGGACGGGCTCAACGCGAGCTCATGCGCGGCCGCCGCGACCGACCGGTGGCGGTACAGCGCGTCGAACACGAGCAGCAGGTTCAGGTCGAGACGGCGCAGGTCGGGATGCATCATGTTCAGGTCTAGATGAAGAAACTGCACTTCCTGCAGTCGTTGCGCGAACGTAGCATGACGGTTCGATCGGCGCCAGCGCGCGTGCGCGGCGCTGCTTTCTGTTTCAGAACCGGGCCGGAGGAGGGCTCAACCCGTGCAAATCGATATCCGTTGCGCCACCGTCGCCGACGTGCCGCTGATCCTGCGCTTCATCACCGAGCTGGCCGTCTACGAGAAGGCGGAGCACGAAGTGATCGCGACGCCCGCGTCCCTCGAACGCAGCCTGTTCGGCGATGGGTCGCCCGCGCGCGCGCTGATCTGCGAGGTCGACGGCGAGCCGGCCGGCTTCGCCGTGTATTTCTTCTCGTATTCGACGTGGCTCGCGCGGCAGGGCCTGTATCTGGAGGATCTGTACGTGTCGCCGCGTTTTCGCGGCGCGGGCGCCGGGCTGCGGCTGCTGAAGACGCTTGCACGAATCGCGGTCGAGTCGGGCTGCGGGCGGTTCGAATGGAGCGTGCTCGACTGGAACGAGCCGGCGATCCGCTTCTACGAGAGCGTCGGCGCGGCGCCGCAGAGCGAATGGGTGCGATACCGGCTGGCGGGCGACGCGCTGCGCGCGTTCGCCGACGGCGCGCCGGTGAGCGCCGCGTAAACGCAAAACGGGCGCCGCGGGGCGCCCGTTCGACCGTCGTGCGTTTCGTGCGTGTTACTTGAGGCTGCCCGACAGGAACCCGCGCAGGCGTTCGCTCTTCGGATTGGCAAACACTTCGGCCGGCACGCCTTCTTCCTCGACGCGGCCCTGGTGCAGGAACATCACGTGATTCGACACGTTGCGCGCGAAGCCCATCTCGTGCGTGACGACGATCATCGTGCGGCCTTCCTCGGCCAGCTTCTGCATCACCTTCAGCACTTCGCCCACCAGCTCCGGGTCGAGCGCCGACGTCGGCTCGTCGAACAGCATCACGTCCGGATGCATCGCTAGCGCACGTGCGATCGCGACGCGCTGCTGCTGGCCGCCGGACAAATGCGACGGGTACTGCTTCTCGACGCGCGGCGCGAGGCCGACTTTCTCGAGATACTCGCGCGCGCGGTCCTCGGCTTCCTTCTTCGGGATGCCGAGCACGTTCACGGGCGCCTCCATCACGTTCTCGATCACGTTCATGTGCGACCAGAGATTGAAGTGCTGGAACACCATCGACAGCTTGGTGCGCACGCGCTGCAGCTGTTTCGTATCGGCCGCGCGCAGCGCGCCCGTCTTGTCGAGCGCGGTGCGCACTTCCTCGCCGTCGACGAAGATGCGGCCCGCATTCGGCTGCTCGAGGAAGTTGATACAGCGCAGCATCGTGCTCTTGCCGGAGCCGGACGAGCCGATCACGCTGATCACGTCGCCGGAGTTCGCCCTCAGCGACACGCCCTTGAGCACTTCGTTGTCGCCGTAGCGCTTGTGCAGATCGTCGACGAAAAGCTTCTGAGTCTGGGAGTTCATCAATAGTCCTGCGAAAACTTACTTGCCTTGCGGGCGCAGATACGCGAGCCAGCGACGCTCGGCCTGGCGGAACAGCCACACGAGCGTGAACGAGATCGCGAGGTAGAGCAGGGCGGCAATGCCGAACGCATGGAACGACATGTAGGTCGCCGAGTTGACGTCGCGCGCGATCTTGAGGATGTCCGGCACGGTCGCGGTGAACGCGACGGTGGTCGCATGCAGCATCAGGATCACTTCGTTGCTGTACAGCGGCAGCGCGCGGCGCAGCGCCGACGGCAGGATCACGCGGCGATACATCGTGAACGGGGACATCCCGTACGCGCGCGCGGCTTCGATCTCGCCATACGACGTCGCCTTGATCGCGCCGGCGAAGATCTCGGTGGTGTATGCGCAGGTGTTCAGCGTGAACGCGAGCAGCGTGCAGTGCATCCCGTCGCGGAAGAATGCATCGAGCACCGGCGTGCCGCGCACGGCCTGCAGGCTGTAGAGGCCCGTGTAGCAGAGCAGCAGCTGCACGTAGAGCGGCGTGCCGCGGAACACGTACGTGTACAGCCATACGGCGCTCGACAGCCACTTCTTCTTCGACACGCGCGCCACGGCGAGCGGTATCGACAGGCAGAAGCCGAGGCCGATCGACACGACGAGCAGCCACAGCGTGATCGCGACACCGGTGATGCGATAGCCGTCGGTGTAGAGATAGTTGCGCCAGTATTCTTGGATGAGTTCGATCATAGGTCAGCCTTGCGGACACCGGTCGAGTAGCGCTTTTCGAGCCACATCAGCACGAAGTTCGAGATCGTCGTGATGGCGAGGTAGACCGCGCCCGCGATCAGCGTGAAGAAGAAGAACCGCAGCGTGCCCTTGCCGGCGTCCTGCGAGGCCTTCACGACGTCGGCGAGGCCGATGATCGACACCAGCGCGGTCGACTTCACGAGCACCTGCCAGTTGTTGCCGATGCCCGGCAGCGCGAAGCGCATCATCTGCGGGAACATGATCCGCGTGAACACCTGCCAGTTCGTCATCCCGTATGCGCTGCCGGCCTCGAGCTGGCCGCGCGGCACCGACAGGAACGCACCGCGGAAGGTCTCGGTGAAGTACGCGCCGTAGATGAAGCCGAGCACGAGCACGCCGGCGAGGAACGGGTCGATGTCGATCTGGTCCCAGCCGAGCGCGTCGGTCGCCATGTTCAGCCAGATCTGCAGGCTGTAGAACAGCAGCAGCATCAGCACGAGGTCGGGTACGCCGCGGATCAGCGTCGTGTAGACGGTGCCGATGCCGTTCGTCACGCGGTTGCGCGACAGCTTCGCGCCTGCGCCGAGCAGCCCCAGCAGGAACGACAGCGCGAGCGAAAGCACCGCCAGTTTGACGGTTTGCCAGGTGCCAGCGAGGATCAGCGGGCCGTAACCTTGTAGAAACATATGTGGTCCTTGACGGCGCACGCGGTGCGCCGCGAAAGACGCGCCCGCCAAGCTGCGCGGAACGCCCCGTGCGTATCATGACCGTCCGCCCCGGCAACGGTGCCGGGCGAGCCCGTCGCGCGAGCGGCGGGCAAGGGGGCGGGCGGCGCGTGGTTGACTGCCTTTACTGCGTGGACACGGGGCCGCCCCCGCATCCGTTGCTTCTTCTTGTCGGCGCTTAGCGGGCCGGCGCCGAATAGACGCTGAACGAGAAGTACTTGTGCGACAGCCGGTCGTACGTGCCGTCCTTGTGCATGTCGGCCAGCGCCCGGTTGATCTTGAGCTTCAGGTCCGTATCGTCCTTGCGCAGGCCGATCGCGGTGCCGTCGCCGATCGTCTTCGGATCCTTCACTTCCGGCCCGGCGAACGCGAAGCCCTTGCCGCGCGGCGTGCGCAGGAAGCCATAGTCGGCCTGCAGCTCGTCCTGCAGCGTCGCGTCGAGGCGGCCCGAGCCGAGATCGGTGTAGACCTGGTCCTGGTTCTGGTAAGGAACGATCGTCACGCCCTGCGGTTCCCAGTACGTCTTCGCGTAGGTTTCCTGCGTCGAACCCTGCTCGACGCCGACACGCTTGCCCTTCAGCGACGCGACCGTCGGCAGCAGCGGCGAGCCGGTCTTCGCGATCATCCGGGCCGGCGCGTCATACACCTTGTCGGAGAAGTCGATCTGCTCGCGGCGCTTGTCCGTGACGGTCAGCGACGACACGATGACGTCGTACTTCTTCGCCTTCAGCGCCGGGATGATCCCGTCGAGATCCTGCGCCACCCACACGCATTTCACGTTGATCCGCTTGCAGATTTCCTTGGTGAGATCGACGTCGAAACCGACGATCTCGCCGCTCGGCGCGGTCGACTCGAACGGCGGGTAGCTGGCATCGACGCCGATCCGCACGGTCTTCCACTCCTTCGCGAAGGCGCTGCCCGCCACGAGGGCGAGGGCGGCGCACAGGGCGGCCTTCTTCATTTCCATCCTTCTGTTGCTGACTTTCCGGGGGCGCTCGCGGCCGGCGGGACCGGGCGCCGCGGCGTATTCTAGACGGCCAAAATTCGCCGGACGGCGCTCTGGCGATGGCGCCGCCGGAACGGCGAACGCCAAAAGGGCGGTATTTTACCCGAACGCGATTCCCCGAAAACGGCAATCCGGCGCGATCGATCGATTCTTCGAATCGGCTGTTGCGGCAATCGTGGTATTGACAACGAATATTTTGGCGATTGGTTGCGCGAGCGCAACAATGCTGTGCATTGGCGGCGGATTGTGGCGCGTTCGGTGTCCCCCTACAGTGGCGGTAAACCCGAACAAGTATCTGCCCCCGGAGTGCCCGCGCCATGTTCCAGATCCGCCGCGCCGAAGACCGTTGCCACACGCGCCAAGGCTGGCTCGAATCGAGTCACAGCTTTTCGTCGGCCGGCCGCGCCGCGAACGCGCATCCGCCGGTCGGCGCGCTGCACGTGCTGAGCGAGGACCTGATCGCGCCGACGCGCGGGTTCGGGATGCAGCCGCGTCGCGACGTGGAGATCGTGACCTACGTGCTGGACGGCACGCTCGCGCACCGCGACAGCCTCGGCTGCGGCGCGATCGTCCGCGCCGGCGGCGTCCAGCGGGTGAGTGCCGGGACGGGGCTCGTGCACAGCGAAACCAACGCGTCGCGCGACCGTCCGCTGCATCTGCTGCAGATCTGGCTGCAGCCGGCCGAGCGGGGCGGGCGGCCCGGTTACGAGGAGCGGCATTTCGCCGCCGCCGAGAAACGCGGCCGGCTGCGGCTCGTCGCGGCGCCCGGCGGCGGCGACGGCGCGCTGTCGATGGGGGCGGATGCCCGCATCTTCGCGGGGCTGATCGACGGCGACGAGGGGGTGACCTTCGAGGTCCGCGCGGGGCGCAGCACCTACGTGCACGTGGCGCGCGGCGACATCGAGGTCAACGGCCGCGCGCTGGCCGCCGGCGACGGCGCGCGGATCGGCGGCGTGGACGCGGTGGCGTTCGCGCGCGGCCGGGCGGCCGAAGTGCTGCTGTTCGACGTCGCCTGAAACGAAAAAAGGGGGCGCGGGCCGGTGCCCGCGTCCCCTTCGGCGCCGCTCCGGGAAGCGGCCCGCCGGCTTACTGCGCCGGCGCCGATGCGCCCTTGGCGGCGCGATGCTGCTCCCAGCGCTCCTTCATCTTCTCGTGACGCTGTTCCATCTTCGCGTACTGCTGCTTGAGCGCCGTGCTGACCGTCGTCTTCTGCTGGTCGTTCAGCCCGTTGTAGAACGTGAGCCACGCAGCCGACGTCTGCTCGCGCAGTTGCGCGTTCTGCGCTTCGGCCTGCTGGCGTGCCGAATGCATCGCGCTCAGGTCGAGGATCGGCTGGTTCTGCTGTGCCTTGAACTGCTCGCGCACCTGCTCGTGGTTCTTGCGCATCGCGTCATGGTTCTGCTTCATCGTGTTGACGGCCGCCTGCCATTGCTGTTCCTGCGACGCGTTGAGCTTCAACTGGTCGTGCAGTTTCATGATCGCGCCGAACGGGCCGCCTTCGTGCCCGCCGTGCATCTGGTGCATGCCGGGGCCGCCCGGAGGCGGCATGTCGTTGGGCTGAGCGGCATGCGCGGTGCCGAAGGCGAGAGCGAGCACGGCGGCGGCCGCGATGGCCACGCGGGAAGTCTTCTTATACATTTCAGAAACTCCTTGTATCCAAAGGGTCCGGCGATGCGGTGCCGGAAAAGCCGGGTACCGCATCCGGTAAGACGCAGGTTAGCGATGCAGGCTCCGGCCGGTGTTACGTGGGGCGGCGGCCCGGTTACCGTGCATTACAGTTCCCTTGCGCGGTAACCCGCAGTAACCCTTTCGTCCCTTTGTTTCGTTCTTCGACTCCGCCCTCGCGCGGTAAACTTCGAGCCATGACTACCCAGATCCTCATCGTCGACGACGACCAAGAACTCCGAGACCTGCTGCGCGACTATCTCGTGCGCCAGGGGATGGAAGTGTCCGTGCTGCACGACGCGGCGACGCTCGAGAAGCGCCTCGAGCGCGAGCGGCCCGACCTGATCGTGCTGGACCTGATGATGCCGGGCGTGGACGGCCTGACCGCGCTGCGCCAGTTGCGCGCGGCCGGCGACGACATCCCCGTGATCATGCTGACCGCGCGGGCGGACGACGTCGATCGCATCGTCGGGCTCGAACTCGGCGCGGACGACTACCTCGGCAAGCCGTTCAACCCGCGCGAGCTGCTCGCGCGCGTGCAGGCGGTGCTGCGCCGCCGCCGCGCGACGCCGTCGGCGGCAGCGCCCGAACAGCGCGAGCCGTTCGCGTTCGGCCGTTTCCTGCTCGACTTCCAGGCGCGCACGCTGTCGGTCGACGGCAAGCCGGCCACGCTGTCGAGCAGCGAATTCGCGCTGCTGAAGATCTTCGTGAACCATGCGCTGCGCACGCTCACGCGCGAGCGGCTGCTCGAGCTGCTGCACGGGCCCGAGTACGACGGTACCGACCGCGGCATCGACGTCCAGGTGTGGCGCCTGCGCCGCATCCTAGAAACGGATCCGTCGACGCCGCGCTTCATCCAGACGGTGCGCGGGCGCGGCTACGTGTTCGTGCCCGACGGCGAGGCTCATGCGCAAACCCATTGATTCACTGTTCGGGCGGCTGGCGCTGCTCGTCATCGGTGTCCTGCTCCTGTCGCACTTCGCGTGGTTCTTCGCGATGCGGCTCGAGCGCAACCAGATGCAGACGCGTTATGCGGTCGAGGAAGCCGCGTTCCTTGTCGACGCCGTGCGCCAGCACGTCGAGCGCACGCCCGACCAGCCGCTGCCGTCGCGTGTGCGGCTGGTGCCGCCGGACAGCGCCGACGTCCCGAAGGGCGGCGATTCGGCGTTGCCGCCGCCGCTCAAGCGGTTCCGCGACGACGTGAGCGAGCGCATGCCGCCCGGCACGCAGGTCGAGATCGGCACGCCGGGCCATCCGCCCGTGCTGTGGGTGAAGGAGCCGGCCGATCGCAACTGGATCGTGGTGCCCGTGCAGCCGCTGCGGCCGCCGCGCTCGCTCGACCGGATGCTGCTGTGGCTCGGCACGATCTTCTCGGCCGGCGTGATCGCCGCGTTGTTCGCGGCCTGGCAGCTGCAGCAGCCGCTGCGCTCGCTCGCGCGCGCGGTCGGGCGTTTCGGCCGCGGGCAGCCGGTGCCGCCGCTGCGCGAGCGCGGCCCGCGCGAGCTGCGCCAGCTCACGCACGGCTTCAACCAGATGGTGGAGCAGGTGTCGCAGGCCGAGAACGATCGCGCGGTGATGCTGGCGGGCGTCGCGCACGACCTGCGCACGCCGCTGGCGCGGATGCGCCTGCGGGCGGAAATGATGGACGACGCGCGGTTGCGCGACGGCGTCGTGCGCGATGTCGACTCGATGTCGCACATCGTCGACCAGTTCCTGGTGTTCGCGCACGGCGGGTCCGACCGCAGCGAACCGGTGCCGGTCGACCAGGCATGCGAGCGGATCGCGCGCAGCTATCGCGCGGTCGCGCCGAATGCGCCGACGGTCCAGACCCGGCTCGATGCCGATCCGGGTTTCCGGCTGCCGACGGCCACGCTCGACCGGATCCTGTCGAACCTGCTGGACAACGCGCATGCGTATGGCGCACCGCCGGTGCTTGTCGAAACGGCGCGCACGCCGGCCGGCTATGTGTTGTCGGTCAGCGACAGCGGTGGCGGGATTGCGCCGCGCGATCTGGCGGCCGCGACGCGGCCGTTCGTGCGGCTCGACCCCGCGCGCGGCGGGAACGGCCACAGCGGGCTCGGGCTTGCGATCGTCGAGCGGCTGGTGCTCAGGCTGGGCGGGGCGTGCGACATCGGCAACCGCCCCGAGGGCGGTCTGCGCGTCGCGATGACGTTCCCGTTCGAGGCTGTGCCGAAGGACGAACCCCACGCACAGGCCGCGTAGGCGGCTGCGGCGCCTGCCCGGCCGGGCGGGCGCCGCGCGGCGTCATTCGCCGAACAGCGTGCCGAGCGTCTCGGCCGCGTTGCTGTCGATCGTGTTGTAGGTCACGCTGGTGGCCTCGAAGATGTAGACGGTCGTATACCGGCCGAGGCGCTCCAGGATTTCCTCCTGCAGCGATTCCGGCACGACGTTCATATTCAGGTACCATGCGGTCGACGACAGCCGCGTCTGGAACGACCCGTACTCCTGCATCAGTTCGTAGAACGCGTCGGCATCCTGATCGCGGCAGACGATCACCAAGTTTCCTGCCATTCCCTTTCCTCCCGCTCGTCGGTCGATCCCCAAGGGGGCTAGCCCCGATCATACCCGCTTCACCGTATTCGGCCCCTGATGTCCGACACGGTTTGCGCCCGTGTGGGGCTGGCGGGTTCCCGGCCGGGCCGGATCACGGCATAATTCGGGCCTGCTGCCGGCCGAAGGACTCAGGCCGGGCTGCTCCGTACCGCGCACCGGCCGTCCGCCCGCGCGTCGGGCACGATCGGTGCACCGACCCCGGACGGTTGAACCTGAAATACAGGTTGGTGTAGTGTCGTGCCGTCGCGGGCCGACTCGCCCCCGGGAGCGCGGGCGCAGCGTGCACGCACGGCGCATCGCGCGTGCGCGAGATCGTCAGTCAATCGAGAATTACCGCGCCCGTGCGCTTTGCCATGAATCAACATCGACTGCCGGCTTCGTTCGGCCTTACCGGGGAGGGCGCCTGATGAATGTCGGATTCTTCAATCCGAACCGGACCGCCAACGCGTCCGCGTGGCGCGTTCTGCCGAACCGTTGGGACTTCATCGCGTTTCCGCTGATCATCTGCCTGATCGCGATGGCGGTCGTCGGTTTCCACGAAACGATGGCGCCGATCGGCACGCTGCAGACGCAGAAGATCTCGCTCGACCCGTCGAACCTGCCCGAATACGCGTTGCGCACCACGCTGCGGATGCTCGCGGCGATGGTCGCGTCGCTCGCGTTCACGCTCGTCTACGGCACGCTCGCGGCCAAGAGCCGTCGCGCGGGCATGGTGCTGATCCCGATCCTCGACATCCTGCAGTCGGTGCCGGTGCTCGGCTTCATCTCGTTTACCGTCACGTTCTTCCTCGCGCTGTTCCCGAGCCGCGTGCTCGGCGCCGAGCTCGCGGCGATCTTCGCGATCTTCACGAGCCAGGCGTGGAACATGACGTTCAGCTTCTACCAGTCGCTGCGCACGGTGCCGCGCGATCTGGACGAAGTGTCGCGCGGTTTCCACCTGACGTCGTGGCAGCGCTTCTGGAAGCTCGAAGTGCCGTTCTCGATGCCGGGCCTGATCTGGAACATGATGATGTCGATGTCGGGCGGCTGGTTCTTCGTCGTCGCGTCGGAGGCGATCACGGTCGGCAACCAGACGATCACGCTGCCCGGCATCGGCGCGTATCTCGCGCAGGCGATCTCGGACAAGAACTTCGGCGCGATCGGCTGGGTGATCCTCACGATGACGGTCGTGATCCTCGCGTACGACCAGTTCCTGTTCCGTCCGCTCATCGCGTGGGCCGACAAGTTCCGGATGGAGAACACCGCGTCGGGCGATGCGCCGCAATCCTGGCTGCTCGACCTCGTGCGCCGCACGCGCCTGATTCATCAGCTGCTCGTGCCGGCCGGCTGGTTCTTCGCGAAGGCCGCACGGATTCCGCTGCGCCTGCCGCTGTCGGGCGCGATGCGGTTTTCGCTGCCGCGCGTCGAGAAGAAGGCGTCGCGCACCGTCGACATCGCGTGGGCGATCCTCGTGCTGGTCGGCACGGCCTACATCGTGTGGCGCGTCGTGAGCTTCGTCGCGACCGGCGTGACGATGGCCGAGGTCGGCCACGTGATCACGCTCGGGCTCATCACGCTGCTGCGCGTGGTCGTGCTGATCTCGATCGCGTCGGTGATCTGGGTGCCGATCGGCGTATGGATCGGGCTGCGCCCGAAGCTGGCCGAGAAGCTGCAGCCGCTCGCGCAGTTCCTCGCCGCGTTCCCGGCCAACCTGCTGTTCCCGGTGTTCGTGATCGTGATCGCGCGCTTCCACCTGAACGCGGACATCTGGCTGTCGCCGCTGATCGTGCTCGGCACGCAGTGGTATATCCTGTTCAACGTGATCGCCGGTGCCACGTCCTACCCGAACGACTATCGCGAAGCGGCGACGAATTTCCGCATCCGCGGCTGGCAGTGGTGGCGGCAGGCGATCCTGCCCGGCATCTTCCCGTACTACGTGACCGGCGCGATCACCGCGTCGGGCGGCGCATGGAACGCGAGCATCGTGTCGGAAGCCGTGCAGTGGGGCAACACCAAGATCGAGGCGCACGGCCTCGGCGCGTACATCGCGCAGACCACCGCCGCCGGCGATTTCCCGAAGATCATCCTGGGCATCGCCGTGATGTCCCTGTTCGTCACCTTGTTCAACCGCCTGCTGTGGCGGCCGCTGTATGCTTTCGCCGAAGCGAAGCTGCGGCTCGACTGAGATCGATTGAGAGCGAAACGCGATGCACAATCCGAATGCTGTAAACGCCCCCGTCCAGACGTCCCAGCCGCCGCGCCTCGGTGAGGAAATCCTGCGCGTCGATCACGTTTGCCGCGGCTTCAACAAGACGCAGGGCGAATTGCTCGTGCTCGACGATGCGAACCTGTCGCTGCGCGAAGGCGAGATCGTCGGGCTGCTCGGCCGTTCCGGCTCGGGCAAGTCGACGCTGCTGCGCATCATCGCCGGCCTGATCGAACCGACCGGCGGCGAGGTGACCTACCTCGGCAAGCCGCTGACCGGCCCGGCCGAAGGCGTCGCGATGGTGTTCCAGACCTTCGCGCTGTTCCCGTGGCTCACCGTGCTGCAGAACGTGGAAGCCGGCCTCGAGGCGCTCGGCGTCGGCGCGCGCGAGCGGCGCGAGCGCGCGCTGGCCGCGATCGACCTGATCGGTCTGGACGGCTTCGAGAACGCGTACCCGCGCGAGCTGTCGGGCGGCATGCGCCAGCGCGTCGGTTTTGCGCGCGCGCTCGTGGTCGATCCGACGATCCTGCTGATGGACGAGCCGTTCTCGGCGCTCGACGTGCTGACGGCCGAAACGCTGCGTACCGACCTGCTCGATCTGTGGACGCAGGGCCGCATGCCGATCAAGTCGGTGCTGATCGTCACGCACAACATCGAGGAGGCCGTGTTCATGTGCGACCGGATCCTCGTGCTGTCGTCGAACCCGGGCCGCGTGATCGCCGAGATCAAGGTGCCGTTCAAGCATCCGCGCAACCGGCTCGACCCGGCGTTCCGCAAGCTCGTCGACGACATCTACGCGAAGATGACGGCGCGCCAGACCGGCGAGGCGACGAAGAAGGGGCTCGAACTCGGCAGCTGGCTGCCGCAGGTGTCGACCAACCTGATGGCCGGCCTGATCGAGACGCTCGCGATGGCGCCGTACCACGGCCGCGCGGACATGCCGGAAATCGCGCGTACGCTGCATCTGGAAGTCGACGACCTGTTCCCGATCGCCGAAGTGCTGCAGTACCTCGGTTTCGCGGACGTGCGCGAAGGCGATGTGTTCCTGACGCCGCCGGGGCGCGTGTTCGCGGAATTTGGCACGCAGGAGCGCAAGCTGATGTTTGCCGATCATCTGCTGAAGCACGTGCCGCTGGCGGCCCGGATCAAGAAGGTGCTGAACGAGCGCCCGGGCCATCGCGCGCCGCGCGTGCGCTTCGAGCAGGAGCTGGAGGATTCGCTGTCGGACGGCGCGGCCGAGGAAACGCTCGACGCGGTGATCGACTGGGGCCGTTACGGCGAGATCTTCTCGTACAACGACCAGACCGAGATCTTCAGTCTCGAGGACGTCGAGTCCTGATCGACGAATGCCGGGCCGTCGGCCCGGCATTCGCAGGCGCCGCGCGTGACGCGGCGCGCATCGTTCGTTACTGCAGGTTCCCCCACCGGTCGACCGCCGGCTCCGCCGACGCCCACTTCCAGTGCGTGCCTTGCTGGCATGCATTCGCGAAATACCAGTCGGCCTTGTCGCCGTCCTTCACCGAGAACGCGAATTCCTTGCAGATCGCAAGCGCCGACGCGTATGCGCGCGTGACGCGCACTTCGCCTTCGCCGTTTTCCAGCGGCAGCGTGTTCTTCACCTTCCACGGCTTCACTTCGCCGACGGCCAGGCCGCCGGCCGTCTTCGCGATCGCGTCCTGCTGGTTCTGATGGAGTTGCTTCATCGTGCGGTTGACGGCCTCGTCGGTCGCGGCCTGCACGGCGATCCCGACGCCGACGCCGACCGCCGGATTCGCGGTGACGAGGCCCGTCGCCGCACCGGCCAGCGCGCCGCTTGCCGCGCCGACCGAGCCGCAGCCGGACAGCGCGGCGGTTGCCGCGCACAGCGCGCCGATGGCCGCCAGACGGAGGGCGACGCTCATTGCAGCGCGCCCCAGCGCTCGGTCGCCGGCTCGGCGGACGCCCATTTCCATGCGGGGCCGTCGCGGCAGATGGTGGCGACGTAGAACGCCGATTGCGCGGCCTTGTCGGCCTTCGCCGGCGTGTCGACCGCGAACACGATTTCCTTGCAGTCGAGCGGGCCGACGCTGATCATCCGGCTGACCGTCACGCGGCCCTGTTCGTCGTCCTCGATCGGGAACGAGTGGTGCGTCGACCACGGCGCGACGCCGCCCACATCGAGCGGGCCGGCCGCCTTCGCGATCTGTTCCTGGGTGTAACGGTGGGCGACGCGCTGCGAGTACTGGACGCCGGCCCGCGCGCCGGCCACGGCGCCGAGGCCGATACCCGTCGCGACGGCGGCGTTGTTCGTGACCTTGGACGCGATCGCGGCGCCCGCGATACCGGCGCCGGCCGTCGCGCCTTCGCTGTACAGCGAGTTGCAGCCTGACAGCAGTGCGGCCGTGGCGATGACGGCCAGCACGATGCGCGCCGGCATGGCCCGACGCGGCGATTCGAAGCGAATGTTCATCCCTGAGTGCAAGTCCTGTCTGGGTGAGCGGCGGCGCATGCACGCCCTGATGCCGCATCATTGTTTCGCAATTGTCATAGGAAAATTGCAAAGCTTTGACAAATCGCCGGTCGGCATGCCGCGCGCACGCGCGGCGCTATTGTCGGATAGATGATTGGCGAGGGGTCGAAACGTTACAAATTGAAGGTAATTGTTACCTTGGCGTGCCGCGAACCGACCTAGACTGTTTTGCTATGGAATGTTTCTCCGACGGCCTCGAGCCGCGCCGCACATGAGACACCCAGCCATGCGCCGTTCAAAACGGTTGTCACACCGGCCGCCCGACGCGGGAGCAGACCGCCCGCGTCCGCGGACCGACGCGCCACCGGCGCCGCCCGCCGGCGCGCCCGACGAGACGCCGTCCGACGGCGATCACAACCAGGGCGGCGCTCGCCCGGAAGGGCTCGACTATCAACGCGACCTCGGTCAGGAGCAGGACGCTTGATGTCGTCGGCGTTGCATTCCACCGCCGTATTTCATTGCATTTCTCGGAACTGAATCGCCGCGCGGCCGCCTTCGGGCCGCCGCGCCCGCTTCGGCGCGCGCCGCGCGCGAGCTTATCGAATCGAGGAGGGAAACCGCATGAGCAGATCGATCGTGGTATCGAACCGTGTCGCCGCCGGCGAGGACACGCGCCCGAGCGCGGGCGGCCTGGCCGTCGGCGTGATGGACGCGCTGAAGGAAAGCGGGGGCGTCTGGTTCGGCTGGAACGGCGAGATCGTCGGCGCGCCCGACGCCGAACCCGCGATCCAGCGGGACGGCAACGTCACGTACGCGACGGTCGGCCTGACCCGGCGCGACTACGACCAGTACTACCGCGGTTTCTCGAACGCGACGCTGTGGCCGGTGTTCCACTACCGCGGCGATCTCGCGCGCTTCGATCGTCAGGAGTACGCCGGTTATCTGCGCGTGAACGCGATGCTCGCGAAGCAGCTCGCCGCGCTCCTGCGGCCCGACGACCTGATCTGGGTGCACGACTACCATCTGCTGCCGTTCGCGCATTACCTGCGCGAGCTCGGCGTGAAGAACCCGATCGGCTTCTTCCTGCACATCCCGTTTCCGTCGCCCGACATGCTGCGCCTCGTGCCGCCGCACGAGGAACTCGTGAAGTTCATGTGCGCGTACGACGTCGCGGGCTTCCAGACCGACGCCGACAAGCAGGCGTTCACCGACTACATCGAACGGCGCGGAATCGGCGCGGCCAGCGACGACGGGATGCTGCATGCGCACGGCCGTGTCGTGAAGGTCGCCGCCTATCCGATCGGCGTGCATCCCGACGCGATCGCGCAGGCGGCCGTCCAGTACGGCACGCGCAAGCCGGTGAAGATGCTGCGCGAGGCGCTCGACGGCCGCAAGCTCGTGATGAGCGTCGACCGTCTCGACTACTCGAAGGGGCTCGTGGAACGTTTCCAGTCGTTCGAGCGGATGCTCGCGAACGCGCCGGGCTGGCAGGGGCGCGTGTCGCTGTTGCAGATCGCGCCGCCGACGCGTTCGGACGTGCAGACCTACCAGGACATTCGCGAAACGCTCGAAGGCGAAGCCGGCCGCATCAACGGCCGCTTCTCGCAACTCGACTGGACGCCGATCCAGTACCTGAACCGCAAGTACGAACGCAACCTGCTGATGGCGTTTTTCCGGATGTCGCAGGTCGGCTACGTGACGCCGCTGCGCGACGGGATGAACCTCGTCGCGAAGGAGTACGTCGCAGCCCAGGATCCGGCCGATCCCGGCGTGCTGGTGCTGTCGGAGTTTGCCGGTGCGGCGGCCGAGCTGACCGGTGCGCTGCTCGTCAATCCGTACGACCTGTCGCAGATGGCGGAAGCGCTCGAACGTGCGCTGTCGATGCCGCTCGCGGAACGGCAGGCGCGTCACGAGGAAAACCTCGCGCGGCTCCGTGAAAACGACCTGTCGGTCTGGCGCGACACGTTCGTCGCCGACTTGCGCAGCGTCGCGGCGGCCGCGTCGGTCACGCGGCGTGCGGGCCGGCGCGTCGCGCATGCGTGAGTTCGCCCCGGGCGCGGGTGCCGAGGACGAAGAGACGGACGCCGCCGGCCGTTTCTTCGTCGTGACGGGCGGCCCGGGTTCGGGCAAGAGCACGCTGCTCGATGCGCTGGAGCGCGCCGGCTTTGCGCGCTCGCAGGAAGCCGGGCGCGGCGTGATCCGCGACCAGATGGCGATCGACGGCCTCGCGCTGCCGTGGCGCGACCCGGCGGCGTTCGCCGAGCTGATGTTGAGCTGGGAGATGCGTTCGTACCACCTCGCGCGGCACGCGCGCGGGCCCGTGTTCTTCGATCGCGGCGTGCCGGACGTGGTCGGCTACCTGCGGCTGACGGGCCTGCCGGTCCCCGCGCACGCGGAAGCGGCGGCCCGCCGTTTTCGCTATCACCGGCGCGTGTTCATCGCGCCGCCGTGGCCCGACATCTATGCGCAGGACACCGAGCGCCGGCAGGATTTCGCGGAAGCCGAGCGGACCTACGACGCGATGGTCGAGTGCTACACGTCGTACGGCTACCGGCTGATCGAGTTGCCGCGCGTCGGCGTCAAGGCGCGCGTGCGCTTCGTGATGGACGCGCTCGACGGCGCGTGACGCCCGTCGCGCGGTAGTCTCAGGTCGCCGTGTCCGGCCTTGGCGACGTGATGCGCAGCATGCTCACGACGGCCGCCACCGCCGCGAATGCCGTGGCGACATAGAGCGCGATCGTCGGCCCGCGATCGGGCGACAGCCCGAAAATCAGCGCGACCAGCGCGGCGCCGAGCGTCTGGCCGGTCAGGCGCGCGGTGCTCAGCATGCCGCCCGCGCCGCCGCTGCGCTCGCGTGGCGCGGACGACAGCATCGCGCGGTTGTTCGGCGACTGGAACAGCCCGAAGCCCGCGCCGCACAGCGCCATCCGCCACACGATGTCGACGGTGCCCGGATGCGCGCCGATCGTCGCGAGCGACAGCAGCCCGGCCGCGAACAACGCGAGCCCGATCCCGCCGAGGATGCCGGCCGAATAGCGGTCCGACAGCACGCCCGCGAGCGGCGCGGCGAACACGATCACGAGCGGCCACGGCGTCATGTACAGGCCCGTCTCGACCTGCGAGAAGCCGAGCGAGTTCTGCAGCCAGAACGGCAGCGCGACGAACGCAAGCATCTGCGACGTGAACGATGCCATCGACGTGTAGATCGACAGCGCGAACATCGGGATGCGCATCAGGTCGACGGGCAGCAGCGGCGCCGGCTGCGACAGCTGGCGCTTCACGAAGAAGTAGCCGACGACGAACGCCACCGCCAGCTCGGCCGCGACGTACGCATGGCGTTCGCCGTGGCCGAGCCCGTCGACGGCCGTGATCAGCAGGCCGAACACGCACGCGTTCATCAGCGCGCTCGGGAAATCGTAAGGCGCGTCGTGCAGCGGGTTGGCCGGCAGCGCGCGCAGGCTGCCGAGGACCGCGGCGATGCCGATCGGCACGTTGACCGCGAACAGCCACGGCCACGATGCGAACGACAGGATCGCGGAGGCGACCGTCGGCCCGATCGCCGACGACAGCGCGACGACCATCGCATTGATCGACAGCCCGCGCCCGAGCATCGACGACGGGTAGATCATCCGCACGAGCGCCGCGTTGACGCTCATGATGCCGGCCGCGCCGAACCCCTGGATCACGCGCATCACGGCCAGCATCGGCAGCGAGCCGGCCAGCGCGCAGCCGAGCGAGGCCGCGGTGAACAGCGCGAGCCCGGCGATGTAGATGCGGCGATAGCCGATGCGCTCGCCGAGCGACGCGAGCGGCAGCAGCGTGATCGTGACCGCGAGCTGGTACGCGTTGACGATCCAGATCGATGCGGCGTCGGACGCGTGGAGGTCGCGCGCGATCGTCGGCAGCGCGACGTTCGCGATGGCGCCGTCGAGCACGGCGAGCGTGATGCCCAGGGCGACGCAGACGATCGCCCAGTAGCGTTGCGGAAGCGGCAGGCCGGTATCGGCGTTCATGACGGGAGCGAGAGCTTGGTTGTCCGCGCACCCGGTTGCCGGTTGCGTGCGCAACCATGCGCGAGGGTGGCGGCGATGAACGGCCCGCTCGGTGCGGCGGCACCGGAACGGGGCCGGTCGAGTGTATCACCGGGCCGCATGACGCGACGCCGGCATGCTCGGCCGCGGGCCGGCGCGGGCACTCAGCCTTCGAAGTCGAGGCCGCCGAGCCGCACGAGCGGATCGGCTTGCGTGCGCGACGCGAGATCGATGTCCCGCGCGCCTTGCCACGCGCCCAGCTTTCTCGGCAGCGCGGCCAGGTAGTGCTCGAAGCGCTGCGGGCCGTCCGGCTCCATCAGCCGCTCGATTTCGTCGGTGTCCCAGGTCAGCTCGAGATTCAGCGGATGCTCGAAGCCGCTCACATGCTCGTGCGGCGCGCTGCGGATCTGCACGCGCGTCGGATGCCCGTGGCCGCCGTACGGGACGACGTCGGTCAGTACGTGCTCGGCGAAGAAGGCGGCGATTGCCTGCGCGATGCGCGGCGCGAATTCGGTATCGAAACGGCGGGCGGTTTCGGGCTGCATGAAGGCGTCTCCTGTGTGCCGAAAATCGTAGCACGGCGGCGCGGCGTTCCGGTGGGCCCGATGCCGGTAATCGCGCGTTACCACTTGCTGCATCTATTACGGCCGCGTGCCGCCACAATGCATCGCATCCAGTACCACTTCGCGTGGGAGTCCATCATGAAAAAGATTGCCGCAGTGTGTGTCCTCGCCGGTTCGCTCGCCATCGCGGGCCCGGCGTCCGCGCATGGCCGCGACGGCGGCGCCGTCATCGGCGCATTGATCGGCGGCGCGGTGCTGGGCGCGATCGTGACGTCCGCGATGAATCCGCCCGTCGCGTATCAGGCGCCCGTGTACCAGGCACCGGCCTATCAGCCGCCGACGTACTACCAGGCGCCGGCATACCAGCAGCCGGCGTATCCGACCTATCAGCAGGCGCAGTACCAGGACGACGGCCCGAACTATTGCTACGACCGTTACCAGCGCGCGTATGTGTGCGGTGCGCCGGTGCGGGGCGGCTACGCGCAGCCGGCCGGCTGGTAAGCGGGCGCACGCGACGCGTGAACGGGCAGGGCGCCGGCAGGCCGGCACCCGCCGGGGTTCATTCGCGGGACCGGACGACAAAAGGCCCTCGCTTCATGCGAGGGCCTGTGCTTTTGTGCGACCGTCCGTTTGCCTGCGTGACGCGCGACCGGCCACCGGCGGGCCGTGCGCGGATACAAACGGTTGCAATTGCGCGTCAGTGACGATGGCCGCCACCGCCGTCACCGCGCCCGCCGCCGTCGTTCCAGTCGCCGCGGCGTCCGCCGCGTCCCCAGCCGTTGCCGCGGTTGCCGCGATCGCCGTCCCAGCGGTGGTAGTCGCGCCGGCCGCGATCCCAGTCGCGCCCGCCGCCACCGCCCCAGATGTTGACCGTGCCGTACACGGGCGACGGCGCGTACGCGTAGCCGGGATCGGAATAATAGGGCTGTCCGTAGCCGTATCCGGCGTCCGGGGCGACGACGCAGCCGGCCAGCAAGGTCGCGACGCCGGCGGCAGCAATGAGCTTCAGCATGATGTTCTCCGTTGGTTGCCGTATAAGTACCGCGCACGGGAACCGACAGCTGTTTGCAATTGTGTCCGCAAATTACAGCTCAGTAAGGTCTTGATGCGAAAGTGTTAGCATCCGGGGCTCTTTTGTTTTTCAGGAGCACATCGATGAAATTCGCGATCCGGGCCGCCCTGGCCGCTATCTGCGTAACGACTGCCGCCGCGTGCGTGGCGAGCCCCGCATCGGCGCCCGCCGTGCCGGCCGAGTCGATCAAGATGTTTCCGCAGGCGGCGGCCGGCCAGCAGCGCGTCGTGATCGGGCTGCCCGCGCTCGAGAACGAAGGCGATGCGCGCGTCGAGCTGATGATCGGCAAGACATTGCAGACCGACTGCAACCAGCAATGGTTCGGCGGCGAGCTGACCGCCGAGGACGTGAAGGGCTGGGGCTACACGTATTACCAGCTCACCGACGTGAAGGGGCCGGCATCGACGCTGATGGCGTGCCCGGGCCAGGCGCCGCAGCAACGGTTCGTGCAGGTGCGCGGCGACGGCCAGCTGCTGCGCTACAACAGCCGCCTGCCGCTCGTCGTCTACGTGCCGGACGGCTTCGAGGTGCGCTATCGCGTGTGGCATGCGTCGAAGGACGTGCAGCAGGCCACGAAGCAGTAAGTCACCCGCCGGCGCGGTTGCGTGCGGCAGTGTCCAGACGCTACGCGCCGCCCGTGCTGCCCGCACCGACGAGCGCGGGCCATGCGCCCAGCGCGGCCTGCGCGATGGCCTCCAGATCGCGGCGGCTCGCGCCGTCGCGCGCCTGGATCGACATGCCCTGTTGAACCGTCACGTAGTAACGGGCGATTGCATCGAGGTTCGCGTGCGCCGAGATCTCGCCGGTCGCGACGCCGTGCCGGAGACGATCCCGCAGCGCCTCGACCGTGCCCTCGCGCATCCCGATCAGCGTTTGCCGGACCGTGTCGGAGCGTTCGGCCGGATGCAGCGCCGACAGCACGATCAGGCAGCCGGGCGGCTTCGAGCGCCGCGTGAACACGCGCGCCGTATCCATCAGGTAGTTCCGCACGGCGTCGTGTGCGCTGTCCGCCCGTTCGACGCCACCCCAGATTTCCCGTCCCTCCGTCGCGACGTAGTGCTCGAGCGCCTGCCGGAACAACGCTTCCTTGCTGCCGAACGCCGCATACAGGCTCGGCGACGCGATGCCCATCGCGGCCGTCAGGTCCGTCATCGACGCACCTTCGTAGCCGAGGCGCCAGAACACCTCCATCGCGCGATCCAGCGCCGCTTCCTTGTCGAAGCTTCTCGGTCGGCCCCGTTCAGCCATTGCGTCCATCCCTGCGTCGATTTCTGTATCGATCGATAAAATAAATCAATTGACTGTGCGACGCAACTCGCTACATTCTGTGTCGGTCGTTACATAAATAAGGAAAGGAACCGACATGAACCGACTTCAGGGCAAGCGTGCACTCATCACCGGCGGCAGCCGCGGCATCGGCGCGGCAATCGCGAAACGGCTGGCGGACGAGGGCGCGGACGTCGCGATCACGTACGAGAAATCGGCCGAGCGGGCGCAGGCCGTCGTCGCGGGCATCGAGGCGCAGGGCCGCCGCGCCGTCGCGATCCAGGCCGACAGCGCCGATCCGGTTGCCGTGCGCGACGCGGTCGACCGTGCCGCGGAGGCGCTCGGCGGCCTCGACATCCTCGTCAACAACGCGGGGATTTTCCGGGCCGGCGCGCTGGACGACCTCACGCTCGACGACATCGACGCGACGCTGAACGTGAACGTGCGCGCGGTGATCGTCGCGTCGCAGGCGGCGGCGCGCCATCTCGGGGAGGGCGGGCGCATCGTGTCGACCGGCAGTTGCCTCGCGACGCGCGTGCCCGATGCGGGAATGAGTCTCTATGCGGCGAGCAAGGCCGCGCTGATCGGCTGGACGCAGGGGCTCGCACGCGACCTCGGCTCGCGCGGCATCACGGTCAATATCGTGCATCCGGGTTCGACGGATACCGACATGAATCCGGCCGACGGCGAACACGCCAGTGCCCAGCGTTCGCGCATGGCGATTCCGCAGTACGGCAAGGCCGATGACGTCGCCGCGCTCGTGGCCTTCGTCGTCGGGCCGGAAGGGCGGTCGATCAACGGCACGGGCCTGACGATCGACGGCGGTGCGAACGCGTAAGGGCCGCGCCCGGCGGGATCCGGCCGGGCGGCGCGACGTTTGTTATCGGCAGCCGAGCCGTTGATGCTCGGTTTCGAGGTCGGCCCGTTTGTCGTAGGCGTGCAGTTCGTTGCGCGGCTTGCCGTCCGGGCCGACGCGGCGCACGACCTTGTGGCCGCGGTCGGGGGCGTGCGTGACCGCGTCGATGCGCGCGGCCAGTTCGCGGCAGCGTGCGTCGGGCGATGTGCTGTCCCGAAGTGGTGCTGCCGCCGTCGTGACGTTGGCGATGCCCGGGCTGACATAGCGCTGCGTGGCGCGAGCCGTGCCGAGGTCGGTGTCGGTGGCGTTCGCCGTGCAGGTCAGCGCCGAAAGGGCGGCCAGTGCCGCGATGGTTCGAATCATGATCGGGTCCGGTGCGAGCGAAGGTTCGGGATTCTACGCAATGCGCGGTGCCTCACCGTGGTGCACGGACAAAGTGCGATCACATGTCGCATGACACGGCGATGAATCGGAGAGGCGCGCCAACGGTTCGTGCGTCGGACATACAGTGCGCCGGGGCGGACGAAGGCCTCATTTACAAAGGCGCGACGCATCCTTAGGATGACGCCACCTCCGGTCCGTCAGAAATCCTATGCATATAGTCGATCGCGCGATGCTCGCCGCGCTTTGCCTTGGCGTTGCCGCGTGCGGCGGTGGCGGCGACAGTGCGGCGCCGCCCGCGCAGACCGTTGCGGGCACACCCGTTCCGCCGGCATCGCCTGCCGAGCCTGCCAGCGCGGCGTCCGGCGGCTCGCCGTCGTCGGCGAATCCCGCCAGCCCCGTGCCCGCGTCCACCGCGGCCGGTACGACGCCCGGCGCGGCGCGCGCGCCCACGCAGGGTGCCAATTCCGGGCTCGTCGCGGATGTGACCGTCTATCCGGCAGCCAACGGCGGCGATCAGGCCGACGCGCTGCAAAAGGCATTCGACAGCCTGAAAGCCGGCCAGCGCCTCGTCATCTCGCCGGGGCGTTACGTCGTCGGGCATTCGCTCACGGTCAGCGTGCCGCAGGCGGTGATTTCCGGATACGGCGCGACGCTGGCCGCCACGAATCCCGCGGACCAGACGATCGTGATGAGCGGTACCGGTTCGACGCTCGTGGGCGTGACGCTGGTCGGTACCGGCACGACGCGGCTCACGACGCCGGCCTCAACCAAGGTCGACGTGACCGGTGCGGGCGTCCAGGTGCTGCGCGTGACGATCCAGGGCGGCGCTAGCGCCGGGATCTTCGTGTTCGGCGGCAGCGACGTCGCGATTGTCGGCAATACGGTGAGCGCCACACTGGCGGACGGGATCCATACGACCAACGGATCGATCAACGTGCTCGTGCAGAACAATACGGTGACGGCCACCGGCGACGACATGATCGCGGTCGTCAGCTATCGGGGGGACGGCCGCGTCAGCAGCAATGTGCTGATCGACCATAACGCGGTGTCCGGCAACGTGTGGGGGCGCGGCATGGCGGTGGTCGGCGGCCAGGCCGTGACGATCTCGAACAACACGGTCGACGGCGTGCAGAAGGCGGCGGGCATCCTGGTGGCGCAGGAGGACAGCTGGAACTCGTTCGGTGCGTCGAACGTGATGATTAGCGGCAACGTCGTGACCAACATCCAGAACTCGAACGCAAACAACGGGCTGCAGCCGACGCAGCAGGCGGCGCTCGAACTGGACACGTCGACGGGCACGGTGACGAATGTCGCGGTGACGGGCAACAGCGTGTCCGGCTCCGGTTATGCGGGTTTCCGGGCGTATGGGAACGTGTGCTCGTTCCGCGTGACGGGGAACACGTTCTCGTCGATCGCCGGTTCGCCCGTGTCGCTGCTGGCGAGCGGATGTGCGGCGAGCCAGATGGTTGTCGATGCGAATCGGTTGGGCGATGGCAGCTTGCTGGCGCAGCCGGCGGGGGTGTCGGCGGCGAAAGGGGCGTTTTCCGTGACGGGGGCGGATGCGAGTTTGATGCCGCAGGTGAGGACGGGGTTGATGTGAGAGCGGACTGGGCAGGGTGAGGCTGGCGGGGGAATGTTGGTCCCCGACAGAATTCATATTGCTTTGCTGCGCGTGCCATTCAGGCAACGTTGCTCAGAAGATACCAACAAAAATACCAACAGGCGTATCGGCGTAGGCTCGGTCAGTCGAAGGTCGGTGCAGTACTCAACGTTGCTGTGCCGCCGGAAGCAAAAATATTTGGAGATTTGGAGATAGACGGTTGTATCGGCCTGTAAGCCTTGTCTGGTAAGGCGGTGTTATCTCCAAGTCTATCTCCAAAGTACACATTCTCTTGGAGATAACGTTGGAGATAGCCGGCAGGCCAGACGGTCTTCATTTCGCCTTTTGCGATCGGTACCGCTGTCTGGGACGCGGCGCGCAAATACTTGCCCCGCCCCCCCGCGCGTACTCGGCTCGCTGCCCGATTTGTTGTGGACCAACGTGAGCGCAATGTGCGGATCTGGAGTTACGGCGAATCAGCGCATCGGTGGTGATTCAAGAGCCAGATAAGGCGGCGAGTGTCGCGACCGGCCTTCGGGGTACCGCCGCCGACAGTGGATGCGACTTTGCGCGTCCCTTGCCGATATGCGACAAAGTTTTGTCTGCAGTGATCTGGTGTGATGTGCCACCGGCTAGTTCGGCGACGACTGGGGCGGTTGCCAGTGGCCGTATGGCGCATCGATCTACCCTACGACAAGCCGGAAAGACGCGTAGCAGAAGGGGTAATGTGTGCAATTCGCGACGCGTCTCGTCTACTTGCACGCGTTCGGTCGACGTCGCGGGCAGGATAGTTGACAATTTGACTTCAGGAGCGGCGTTGAGCGGCAAGCTACGTACGAGGGAGTTTTGCACACCGCCCGCGAAGTCGATCTTTCGATGGATATTGTTGTTCAGCGGCAAGAGACGCTTGAGATATTTTCGATGTCGTCGGAAGCTCTGATGTAGAAATGTATGACGGGGTTTGTGATTGTTGATTTTTAATCGACTAAGAGGTTGGCCTTGAAAATAATATCTGTATTTAACAATAAGGGTGGTGTTGGTAAGTCAACCCTGAGTTTTCATCTTGCGCACGCGCTTGCCGAGCAAGGTATTAAGACTCTAATGGTTGATCTTGATCCGCAATCCAATTTAACGTTGCAATGTATTGAGCCGGATGCGCTGGAGAAGCTGTGGACGGAAGAGGAGCCGTATATCGAGGATTTTCAAGATGCTTTGGAGAGTAGTGATAAAACGTTTTCAGAGTTTGTTGCGACTCCGAGATCGATTCATTGTCTCCTGAAGCCTGTCGAGGACGGTGTTTTTGATTCATTCGAGCTTGGTGCGATTCACAAGATTAGTCCGAAGTTGGGGTTAATTCCAGGGCGTCTTAGTCTTCACACATTTGAGGATAAGCTTGCAAAATCATGGAGTGATGCTTTCCTTGGCGAGCCTCAGTCACTTAGACTGCTTACTTCAATTCGAAGCTTGTGTCTTGAGGCGTCAAAGAAGCATGGCTATGAAGTTGCGATCCTCGATACTTCTCCTAGTTTGGGAACGTTAAATCGAGTTATTATTTCGATGTCTACGGGATTTTTCGTTCCATGCATGCCGGATATGTTCTCGACATTCGGTTTGACAAACATTGGTTTGGCTCTCCGAGCATGGAGATCCCAGTTCTCCACAATGTACAGTGTACTGTCGGATAAAAAGCGTTCGGCATTCCCTCCTCACTTTGTGAAGTTCCTCGGCTATACTATTTATAATGCTAGAAGGTATGCCGGGCAGAACGATTACGATTTGGCAACCGCGCATTATGGATATGCGAAGATGCTTCCAAGCATCATTGAGACCAAGATTCCGAAGGAATGTTATTCGCATCTTGCGGATGGGGTCGTTGAAAAGCCGATCGGAGGCACCTCTATTATGCATTCACATAATACGCTCCCTTCGATGGCGCAAAAATATAGATCCCCTATGTGGAAGGTTCCTACGCTCTCGGGTTTGACGCATGAGGATAAAAGCACGGTCTCCGGAAATAAGGAGACGTATTTCGAAAAGAAATCAATGTATCACGCTTTTGCCAAGGACTTGATGACTCGCCTTGCGCACTTGGAGGATTAAAATGGTGCGCGAAGATTTGAGGGAGAAGCATGCGGATATTTTGCGGGCGTATGAGAAAAACATTGAATCTTTTGAGTTTTTTCATAAGCACGTAAAAAATTTCTTCGAGAGTAGGAGCTTGTCTAAATACGTTCACTCTCTTCGATATCGGCTGAAGGATGTGGACCATCTTCTCGAAAAGGTCGATCGAAAGAATTCAGAGGACGCGATTCTCCCGCCTGAAAAGAGGAAGGGGGTGATTACGCCGGACAATTTGTTTTCGAGGATAACGGATATTGCTGGAATTCGAGTCCTTCATCTTCACATATCGCAGTTTGAGCATATTCATAGTGCGTTGATTGAGAAAATCGATGAGGGGGAATTCACTCTGTTTGAGCCGCCAAAGGCTTATACTTGGGATCCGGAATCGGGGGATTATTTTGATCGGTTAAAAATTGGGCGCGAATTAAAGGAGAGCTACTATACGAGTATTCATTATGTCCTTCGGCCTAATTCAAAATCACAGGCTACATGCGAAGTGCAGGTCCGCACGCTTTTGGAGGAGGTTTGGGGGGAGGTCGATCACACAATGAATTATCCGCATCCAACACCAGACCCACATTGCCGAGAGCAAATAAGAGTACTCGCGAGACTAGTTGGCGCTGGTACTCATCTTGCCGATTCGATCATGCGTCGTTACTCGATAAGTCAATAGTGATTTTTGCTGCTCTAAACTGACTTTGATTGGCGTGGCATTCATTTTGCATCGCGTACTCGCATGATTGTTTGACGACTTGTGCTGTATTGCTTTGCAAGGCTTGCCACGCTTGCGCCTTGGCTTAGTTGCTGACGGACCTCAATCTGCTGTGCCTTGGCGAGCGAATGTGGTCGACCGATGGATTTACCCTCAGATATTGCCCGTGAAATACCGGCTTGCGTTCGTTCGATTAGTAGGTCAGCCCGCCTAAGGGGGGCATATTCATACCGAAATGCAGGGGGCCGGCTGTGCGGTGCCAACTCTGAAAAAACGGTGGGAGGTGCGCGGCAAGGGGGGCATGACCATGCCGTTCGACAGTGCCTCTGGAATCGCCGACAATCGATCGTTGCTTTTTTCCATTGTCAGTTTCCGACGCGTCGGAGTAGCCATGACGTATCCCACCTCGCGGTACCGTGACGGTTTTAGAGTGAGCGCGCGTGTTATTGGATTGGTCGTATTGATTTTGGGCATAGCCAACACGGCCGCCGCAGATCAGCTGGACGACGCGGCAACAGCGTTTCAGACCATGGACTACGCAACCGCTGTCGCGCTCTGGCGCCCGCTTGCTGAGCGAGGAAACTCAAAAGCGGAAATCGGTTTGGGTAAGCTCTATGACTCGGGTTTCGGGGTTCCCAAAGATCCCGCACAAGCTACCGTTTGGTTTCAGAAAGCCGCGAATCAAGGTGACGCCGAAGGCGAATGCATCGTCGGAGAAAGATACGTGCAGGGAGCTGGTGGCTTGCTTCGCGACATTTCGCAGGGGTTGGCGCTAATGCGGAAAGCTGTCGGTCATGGAAGTGCGTATTGCGCAGGACAGATCGGAGAGCTTTATCGAAATGGCTTATTTGGCGTCCACAAAGATCCTGTCGAAGCAGCTGCATGGCATCGCAGAGGGGCGGAGATGGGGGACACGCTTACCCAAGGTCGACTCGGTGCTGACTACGAGTTCGGCATCGGAGTGCTTGAGGATTCCGAGCAAGCTGCATACTGGTATCGAAAGGCTGTAGAACAATTGCGCAAGGAGGCTGAGCAAGGCAATGTCGCCTCGCAGTTAAACCTAGGCCAGACGTACGAGTGGGGATCATGGGGCTTGAGCAGGGACAAAGCTGCGGCCTTGTATTGGTGCAAGAGGGCAGCGCAACAGAAGAGCCGCGTGGAGGATTTCGCTAAGCAATGCGTCTCGCGGGTTGAGCAGGAATCCCTTGCTACCGAGTCAAAGTGACGATTTTCGTGTCGGCCGAATGGCTAATTTCGCACTTCACTTGCGGGTGATGCGAGGTCCGTAAGCCACCGATGCTTCCGGTGACCCGCGAGCGCCAACAAAAATTGCCTGCTCCTGTCGTTCGGCACGGAGAGGAGCCGGCGGCGTTGGGTTGTCGACGTCCATCTCCTAGCGGGCGGATGCAACGCGGATGATCGACGCCCCTGCCTTGAGCTGGTCCAGATGATCGCCCCATGCCTGCATCATTCGCCTGCGCTCCGGCAGGTATTCAGCGTGGACGTAGGCGGCTGTCACCTGATTGCGTTCGGCGTGTGCCATCTGGCGCTCTACAACGTCCCGCCCGAAGCCGAGTTCGCGCAGAGCCGTAGCAGCCAGTCCGCGAAACCCATGCCCCGTCATCCGCGACTTGTAGCCCATGCGATATAGCGCGTAGAGCATGGTGTTGTTCGAGATGTGGCTTCGGCCTTGCACGCTGTAGAACACGAATCGATGCTGGCCGTTGAGTGCACGGAGCTGGGCGAGCACGTCGAGCGCCTGCCGCGATAGCGGCACAATGTGCGGGTCACGCATCTTCATGCGCTCCGGCGGCACGCGCCACTCAGCGGCGGCTTCGTCAAACTCCGACCACTCCGCACGGATCATTTCCGTTGTCCGCACGAAGGTCAACGCCATCAGGCGCAGCGCGAGCCGGGTGACTAGGTCGCCTTGGTAAGCGTCGATATCCCGCATGAGTTGGGGAATCTCCGTCGCCTTGACGCGGGCCATGTGTTGCACGCCGGGGCCTTTCTTCAAGACCGTCTGCGCGTCGATGTCGGCTGCCGGATTCCTGGAGCATCGCCCGGTCATGATTCCATACTGGAAGACCGCGCGAGAGCGCTGGAGAATCCGCTTCGCTGTCTCGTGCACCCCGCGCGCTTCAACCTCGCGAACGATGCTGAGCATCTGCGGCGAATCGATCTCCGCGATCGGGCGAGGGCCGATCTTCGGGAACACGTCGACCTCAAGCGAATTCAGCACCTTCTCCGCGTAGCCGTCGCTCCAGCCCGGACGCTGAGAGTCGAACCACTCGCGCGCTACCGCTTCGAACGAGTTAGCCGCCGCGATTTCGGCGGCCCATTTCGCGTCCTTCTTCGCCTCGCCCGGATCGATGCCGGCCGCGATCTGCTCGCGGGCCTCGTCGCGCTTCTTCCGCGCTGTCGCGAGCGTGACGGCCGGATACACGCCGAGGGCGAGCGTCTTCTGCTTGCCAAGGAAGCGGTAGGACAAGCGCCAGTACTTCGCGCCGTTCGGTGGACGAGCAAGAACATCCCGTTGCCGTCCGTGAGTTTGTACGGTGCGGCGCTGGCCTTTGCGTTCCGTACCTGTATGTCAGTGAGAGGCATTGTTGGTATCTGTGTTGTTGGTATCTGCTGATACCAACAAAAATACCAACACTTTCTCCGGCTGCCGCTGAGCAACGTTGGGTAACGATGGGCGCGAGAAGGCCGCCAGACGGGCTTGAGCGGGGAGTTTCTTGTGAATCTTGGGGGAGGTTTGGGGCTTGGCTGGTCCCCCCGACAGGAATCGAACCTGTATCTAGCGCTTAGGAGGCGCTTGTTCTATCCATTGAACTACGGGGAGAGCCATATCCAGTCGATCACGCGAAAAACGCGAACCGGACGGCAGTGTGGACAGCGCGCAGAGTATAGCAAACGCGCGGCGCGTCGGCGGGGCGGAATGCGTGCCGACGCGCGTATCGCGGAATCACCCGCGATCGGAACGAACCGTCAGAAATCGACGACGACGAAATCTTCCTTGCCCACGTCGCACAGCGGGCAGCGCCAGTCGGCGGGAATGTCGGCGAAACGGGTGCCGGCCGCGATGCCCTCGTCGGGCAGCCCTTCGGCTTCGTTGTAGACCCACCCGCAAATCAGGCAGACCCAGCTCTGGTATTCGGTTACTTCGCTCATGTGGTGCTCGGGAAAATGGAAACTCGGTAATGCCGTCCGCATCCTGTTGAGCGGACGAAAGGCGCAATAGTACCGGAATTTCGCCGAACACCTAGGCAACGTCGTTTTAAACGTACGCATCGCGAACAACGGGCATCATCGCGTGGCGCGGGCATGCAGTGTATGCTTCGTGGGCCTGTCAATCTGAAGGAGGAAAACGATGCTCAACAGAAAGTGGATCGCGGGTGTGGTGTGTGTCGCGGCGCTGGCCGTGTCGACGCTCGCGCGTGCCGAAGCGCGCGTGTTCTTCGTCGAGCCGCAGGACGGCGCGACGGTGTCGAGCCCCGTGCACGTGAAGTTCGGTCTCGACGGCATGGAGCTCAAGCCCGCCGGCGACATGACGCCGGATACCGGCCACCATCACCTGCTGATCGACGGCAAGCCGGTGCCGAAGGGCGACGTGATCCCGGCGAGCGACCATTCGCTGCATTTCGGCAAGGGCCAGACCGAAACCGACGTGAAGCTGGCACCCGGCAAGCACACGCTGACGCTGCAGCTCGGCGACGGCGCCCACCGTTCGTACGGCCCCGAAATCAGCTCGACGATCACCGTCAACGTGAAGTAATCGTACGTCTCGCGCGGGCGCCCGGTGTGCCGCGCGCGGGATCGCCGATCGGCCGGCCACGGGCATCGGGCCGGCCTTCGCCCGTTCGTGCGGGCACGCAACCCGCACGGCGGTTTTCGGCCCGGATACCGGCCGCCAGCCACGCGTCGCACCGCGCCGGCGCGTTTCGCGTACCGGTTGCAATGCTCGTCCATCCAGCCATGCCGGTGCCGGCCTCCGCGCCCGGTACAATGGGCGCTTCCGATTCCTCTCTTCGCCGTCTCCCCATGTCGCTCTATTCCATTACCGGCGCGCAGCTCGCGTTCGGTCACGTCGCGTTGCTCGATCACGCGGATTTCTCGCTGGAAGCCGGCGAACGCGTCGGCTTGATCGGCCGCAACGGCGCGGGCAAGTCGTCGCTGCTGAAGATCGTCGCCGGCCTCGCGAAGCCCGATGACGGCCTGATCACGCGCCAGCAGGAGCTCGTGACCGTCTACGTGCCGCAGGAGCCCGAGTTCGAACCGGGCGCGACGGTGTTCGACGCGGTCGCGTCGGGGCTCGCGCACACGCGCGAACTGCTCGAAGAATACGATTCGATCGCGCATCGTCTCGCCGATACGCCCGAAGGCGCCGAGCACGACGCGCTGCTCGCGCGGATGAACGCGCTGCAGTCGTCGCTCGACGCGCACGACGCATGGAACTGGCGCACGCGCGTGGCGATGACGCTCGCGCAGATCGGCCTGCAGGACGGCGACGCGAGCGTCGACGCGCTGTCGGGCGGGATGCAGAAGCGCGTCGCGCTGGCGCGCGCGCTGGTGCTGCAGCCCGACGTGCTGCTGCTCGACGAGCCGACCAACCACCTCGACTTCGACGGCATCCGCTGGCTGGAAGAGCTGCTCGTCTCGCAGCGCGCGGGCCTGCTGTTCATCACCCACGATCGCGCGTTCCTCGATCGCGTCGCGACGCGCATCGTCGAGCTCGATCGCGGCCGGCTGCTGTCGTACCCGGGCAATTTCTCCGCGTACCAGACGCGCAAGGCGCAGCAGCTCGAAGTCGAACGCGTGGAAAACGAGAAGTTCGACAAGCTGCTCGCGCAGGAAGAAGTGTGGATCCGCAAGGGCGTCGAGGCGCGCCGCACGCGCAGCGTCGGCCGCATCGCGCGGCTCGTGCAGATGCGCAACGAGCGCGCGGAGCGCCGCAATGCGCAGGGCAACGTGCGGCTCGACGTCGCGCAGGGCGAGAAGTCCGGCAAGATCGTCGCGGAGCTGACCGACGTGACGAAGCGCTACGGCGGCCGCACGGTCGTCGACCGCTTCTCGGCGACGGTCATGCGCGGCGACAAGATCGGCTTCGTCGGCCCGAACGGCGCGGGCAAGACCACGCTGCTCAAGCTGATCCTCGGCGAGCTGAAGCCCGACGAGGGCACCGTGCGCACCGGCACGAACCTGCAGGTCGCGTATTTCGACCAGATGCGCGCGCAGCTCGACCAGGACAAGAGCCTCGCCGATACGATCAGCCCCGGCAGCGAGTGGGTCGAGATCGGCGGCGTGCGCAAGCACGTGATGAGTTATCTCGGCGATTTCCTGTTCGCGCCGGAGCGCGCGCGTTCGCCGGTGAAGTCGCTGTCGGGCGGCGAGCGCAACCGGCTGCTGCTCGCGCGCCTGTTCGCACGCCCGGCCAACGTGCTGGTGCTCGACGAACCGACCAACGACCTCGACATCCCGACGCTCGAGCTGCTCGAGGAGCTGCTGGCCGACTACGACGGCACGGTGCTGCTCGTCAGCCACGATCGCGCGTTCCTCGACAACGTCGTGACGTCGGTGATCGCGGCCGAGGGCGACGGCAAGTGGCGCGAATACGTCGGCGGCTTCAGCGACTGGCAGATCCAGAGCGAGCGTTCGGAGCAGCTCGCGCAACAGGAAGCCGCGAAGCGCGCGGTCAAGGAAGCGGTGCCGGTGAAGGAAGACGCGGCGAAGAGCGCCCCGGGCCGCAATGCGCAGCGCACGGTGAAGCTGTCGTTCAACGAGCAGCGCGAGCTCGATTCGCTGCCGGAGAAGATCGCCGCGCTCGAAGCGGAGCAGAAGACGATCAATGCGCGGCTCGAGGACGGTTCGATTTTCGCGAAGGATCCGCAGGAAGGCACGCGCCTGACCGAGCGCTTCGCGGCGATCGACGACGAACTGCTCACCGCGCTCGAACGGTGGGAAACGCTCGAGGCGAAGCGCAAGCCGGCGTGACGCGTGCGGCGCGCGCCGATCCCGCGATTGGCGCGCCACGCGGAACCAGTAAAATACCGCGCGTTCAGGGCCGCGCAGCGCACGCCGCGCGCCCGCTTTCGGAGCAGTCCAAGCACACCGTTGTTTCGATTCGCTTTTTTACGGAACTCAACGTTTTGTCCACGATGTTATCCACACGAGGTGTGGACAACGTCCCGATGAATGACGAAATTCAGCGCCTATGTCAACGAAGAAACCCAGCGCGGCCTATAGCGAAGCATCGATCAAGGTGCTCAAGGGTCTCGAGCCGGTCAAGCAGCGGCCCGGCATGTACACCCGTACCGAGAATCCGCTGCACATCATCCAGGAAGTCATCGACAACGCGTCCGACGAGGCGCTCGGCGGCTACGGCAAGCAGATCACGGTCACGCTGCACGCCGACCAGTCGGTCTCGGTCGAGGACGACGGCCGCGGCATCCCGTTCGGCATGCACCCCGAAGAGGGTGTCCCGGTCGTCGAGATCGTGTTCACGCGTCTGCACGCAGGCGGCAAGTTCGACAAGGCCGCCGGCGGCGCCTATACGTTCTCGGGCGGCCTGCACGGCGTCGGCGTGTCGGTGACGAACGCGCTCGCGACGCGCCTCGACGTGACGGTGTGGCGCGACGGCAAGATCGCCGAGCTCGGCTTTGCCGAAGGCGACGTCGTCAAGCCGCTCGCGACGCAGGCCGCGGGCCGCGGCGAGAAGAAGTCCGGCACGCGCGTGCAGGTGTGGCCGAATCCGAAGTACTTCGATTCGCCGAACCTGCCGCTCGGCGAGCTGCAGCGCCTGCTGCGCTCGAAGGCCGTGCTGCTGCCGGGCGTCGAGGTCGTGCTCGTCAACGAGAAGACCGGCGAGCGCCAGGCGTGGAAGTATGAAGACGGCCTGCGCGGTTACCTGCTCGACGAAATGAACGGCAGTGAGCTGCTGATCCCGCTGTTCGAAGGCGAGCGGTTCGCCGATTCGCGTTCGGGCGACGATTCGTTCGCCGAGGGCGAGGGCGCGTCGTGGGTCGTCGCCTGGAGCGAGGAAGGGTCGCTCGTGCGCGAGTCGTACGTGAACCTGATCCCGACGCCGGCCGGCGGCACGCACGAATCCGGCCTGCGCGACGGCCTGTACCAGGCCGTGAAGAGCTTCGTCGAGCTGCACAACCTGCAGCCGAAGGGCGTGAAGCTGCTCGCGGAAGACGTGTTCGCGCGCGTGTCGTTCGTGCTGTCCGCGAAGGTGCTCGATCCGCAGTTCCAGGGGCAGATCAAGGAGCGCCTGAACAGCCGCGACGCGGTGAAGCTCGTGTCGTCGTTCTCGCGCCCGGCGCTCGAACTGTGGCTGAACCAGCACGTCGAGCACGGCAAGAAGCTCGCCGAGCTCGTGATCAAGCAGGCGCAGGCGCGCACGCGGGCGGGCCAGAAGGTCGAGAAGCGCAAGAGCTCGGGCGTCGCGGTGCTGCCCGGCAAGCTGACCGACTGCGAAACCGAGGACATCGCGCGCAACGAACTGTTCCTCGTCGAGGGCGACTCGGCGGGCGGCTCCGCGAAGATGGGCCGCGACAAGGAATACCAGGCGATCCTGCCGTTGCGCGGCAAGGTGCTGAACACGTGGGAAACCGAGCGCGACCGCCTGTTCGCGAACAACGAGGTGCACGACATCTCGGTGGCGATCGGTGTCGATCCGCACAGCCCCGACGACACCGTCGACCTGTCGAACCTGCGTTACGGCAAGATCTGCATCCTGTCGGACGCGGACGTCGACGGCTCGCACATCCAGGTGCTGCTGCTCACGCTGTTCTTCAAGCATTTCCCGCAGCTGATCGAGCGCGGCCACGTGTATGTCGCCCGTCCGCCGCTGTTCCGCGTCGATGCGCCCGCGCGCGGCAAGAAGCCCGCGCAGAAGCTCTACGCGCTCGACGACGGCGAACTCGAGGCGACGCTCGACAAGCTGCGCAAGGACGGCGTGCGCGAGACGCAGTGGAGCATCAGCCGCTTCAAGGGTCTCGGCGAAATGAGCGCCGAGCAGCTGTGGGACACGACGATGAACCCCGATACGCGCCGCCTGATGCCCGTGAAGCTCGGCGAGCTCGACTACGAGGCAACCGTCGCGCGCATGACGATGCTGATGGGCAAGGGCGAGGCAGCCGCGCGGCGCGGCTGGCTCGAGGAAAAGGGCAACGACGTCGAAGCGGACATCTAAGCCACGCATCCGCGCGGCCGGGCATGACGCCCGGCCCGGCCTCACGCCACTTACGAATACGGAATTCTGATGGACGACAATACTTCCGATCTCTTCGCCGGGTCCGATGCACCGGACGCCGAAGCGCTGACGCTCGGCAACTACGCGGAGCAGGCGTATCTCAGCTACGCGGTCAGCGTCGTGAAGAGCCGCGCGCTGCCCGACGTGTGCGACGGCCAGAAGCCGGTGCAGCGCCGGATCCTGTTCGCGATGAACGAAATGGGTCTTGGGCCCGATGCGAAGCCGGTGAAGTCGGCGCGCGTGGTCGGCGACGTGCTCGGTAAATACCACCCGCACGGCGACCAGTCGGCGTACGACGCGCTCGTGCGTCTCGCGCAGGATTTCTCGCTGCGCTACCCGCTGATCGACGGGCAGGGCAACTTCGGCTCGCGCGACGGCGACGGCGCGGCGGCGATGCGTTACACGGAAGCGCGCCTCACGCCGATCGCGAAGCTGCTGCTCGACGAGATCGACCAGGGCACGGTCGACTTCATGCCGAACTACGACGGCTCGTTCGAGGAACCGAAGACGCTGCCGAGCCGCATGCCGTTCGTGCTGCTGAACGGCGCGTCGGGTATCGCGGTCGGCCTCGCGACCGAAATCCCGTCGCACAACCTGCGCGAAGTCGCGGCCGCTGCGGTCGCATTGATCCGCAATCCGAAGCTCACGCACGCGGAGCTGATGAACCTGATTCCCGGCCCGGATTTCCCGGGCGGCGGTCAGATCATCTCGAGCGACGCCGAAATCGCGGCGGCCTATGAAACCGGCCGCGGCAGCCTGAAGGTGCGCGCGAAATGGAAGATCGAGGATCTCGCGCGCGGCCAGTGGCAGCTCGTCGTGACCGAGCTGCCGCCGAGCACGTCGGGCCAGAAGGTGCTCGAGGAAATCGAGGAGCTGACCAACCCGAAGCTCAAGCTCGGCAAGAAGACGCTGACGCCCGAGCAGCTCAACACGAAGAAGGCGATGCTCGACCTGCTCGACGCGGTGCGCGACGAGTCGGGCAAGGAAGCGGCGGTGCGGCTCGTGTTCGAGCCGAAGTCGCGCACGATCGATCAGACGGAATTCGTGAACACGCTGCTCGCGTACACGAGCCTCGAGTCGAACGCGACGCTGAACCTCGTGATGATCGGCGCCGACGGCCGGCCGGGCCAGAAGGGCCTGCTGACGATCCTCGACGAGTGGGTGAAGTTCCGCCAGCTGACGATGACGCGCCGTTGCCGCCATCGTCTCGCGAAGGTCGACGACCGCATCCACATCCTCGAAGGGCGGATGATCGTCTTCCTGAACATCGACGAGGTGATCCGCATCATCCGCGAGTCGGACGAGCCGAAGGCCGCGCTGATGAGCGCGTTCGGCCTCAGCGAGCGGCAGGCGGAAGACATCCTCGAAATCCGGCTGCGTCAGCTCGCGCGGCTCGAGAAGATCAAGATCGAGAAGGAACTCGACGCGCTGCGCGACGAGAAGGCGAAGCTCGAGGAACTGCTCGCGAACGAAAGCGCGATGAAGCGGCTGATGATCAAGGAGATCGAGGCCGACGCGAAACAGTACGGCGACGATCGCCGCACGCTGATCCAGCAGGAAAAGCGCGCGACGTTCGAGGCGAAGGTGGTCGACGAGCCGGTGACGGTCGTCGTGTCGCAGAAGGGCTGGGTGCGCGCGCTGAAGGGCCACGGGCTCGACCCGGCCGCGTTCTCGTTCAAGGCGGGCGACAGCCTGTACGCGGCGTTCCAGTGCCGCACGCCGGACCGGCTGATCGCGTGGGGCAGCAGCGGCCGCGTGTACTCGGTCGACGTGTCGGTGCTGCCGGGCGGGCGCGGTGACGGCGTGCCCGTCACGTCGCTGATCGAGCTCGAATCGGGCTCGCACCTGATGCACTACTACGCGGCGTCGGCCGACCAGCAATTGCTGCTCGCGTCGAGCAACGGCTTCGGCTTCCTCGCGAAGGTCGGCGACATGGTGAGCCGCGTGAAGGCCGGCAAGGCGTTCATGACGATCGACGCCGGTGCGGTGCCGCTTGCACCGATGCCGGTCCTGCCGAACGCGACGCAGGTCGCATGCCTGTCGAGCGGCGGCCGCTTGCTCGTATTCGGGATGGACGAGATGAAGACGCTGTCCGGCGGCGGGCGCGGCGTGATCCTGATGGCGCTCGACGACAAGGAAACGCTCGTGCAGGCGCTGGCGATCGATCCGGCCGGCGTCGTGCTGATCGGTACCGGCCGCGGCGGCAAGGCGCAGGACGAGACGCTGTCGTACGCCGGGCTCGCGCCGCACGTCGGCAAGCGCGCACGCAAGGGCCGCGCGCCGGAGACGAAGCTCAAGGTCGTCAACGAACTGCGCCCGCTGCTCGGCTGACGCCGGGCCCGGTTCGGCCGCGATCGACAGGCCGCCCATCCGCTTCGGCGGGTGGGCGGCCTTTTGTTTGGATGCGGCGATTCGGGTAAGCCACGTGTGGCGCTGTCACGCGGAACTTGCAAAATAATGTGAAATCGCGCCGGGGGTCTGAACCGGGACGCAATTGGCCGGTCGAACGTCGCTTGATGCCGCGCGCGACGCGGCCGTTCGCTGGTCCCCACTCATCACAGGATTGTCGCCATGTCCCACGCTGTTGCCGTCGCGCTGTTTCTTCACCTGCTGGCCGTTGCCGTGTGGGTGGGCGGGATGGTTTTCGCGCACTTCTGCCTGCGCCCGGCGCTGTCCGACCTGTCGCCGCAGCTCCGGTTGCCGCTGATTGAAGGCGTGTTCGGCCGTTTCTTCAACTGGGTGGCCGGTTCCGTGATCGTGATCCTGCTGTCCGGCGGCTTCCTGCTCGTGGAATTCGGCGGCGCGCACGCGACGTGGTCGCTGCACGCGATGGCCGGGCTCGGCGTCGTGATGATGCTGATCTTCGGCCATATCCGCTTCGCGCTGTTCCCGCGCATCCGCCGCGCGGTGCAGGCGCAGAACTGGCCGGACGGCGCGCGCGCGGTGAATGCCGTGCGCCTGCTCGTCGTCGTCAATCTCGTGCTCGGCGTCGTCACGATCGGCGCGGCCGTGCTGTCGCGCGGGTTCTGATCGCTCGCCGCGGGCTGCCGGCCGGGTCGCCCGCGCCGCTACGCGGCCAGCATCGCATCGAGCAACCACGCGCCGGCCGGGCCGAGCGGCCGGTTGCGCGACCAGACCGCATCCACGCGCACGCGGCGCGGCCAGCCGCGTGAGCGCAGCTCGCACAGGCGATCGCGCGCGAAGTGCTCGACCATCCAGCGCGGCAGTTCCGCCCAGCCGAACCCCAGTACGGCCATCTCCAGCAGCATCAGGTAGCTGGGCGCCAGCCAGTGCTGCGTGCCGACGACGATCCGGTCGTCGGTGCCGCGGCCTTCCGTTTTCACATAGGTATTGAGGCGCAGCTCGCGCACGTCGCGCAGCACCGCGTGCGGCACCTCGGCGTCGCCGTATTCGGCGAGCGCATGCGTGCGCCCGACGAACAGCCCGATCTCCGATTCCTCCGCCACCGTCGCCGCGCCGATATCGGCCGGGTAGGCCGCGCGCGCGGCCATCAGCCCGAGCTGCGCGCGGCCCTGCTGGATCAGGTCGAGCACGTCCTCGTGTTCGGCGATCTGGCATTCGAGCTCGAGCGCCGGAAAGCGTCGCTCGAGCGCCATCAGCGTTTCCTCGTAGCGTTTCGACTGGTACGTGTCGGACACGACGAGCGTCAGCCGCGCTTCCTCGCCGTGCGCGAGCCGCGCGGCCGTTCGGTCGATCGCCGCGCTGGCCTCGAGCGCGCGCTGCACCTGCGGCAACAGCGCGCGGCCGGCGTCGGTCAGGGTCGGCGCGCGCGTCGAGCGGTCGAACAGCTGCACGCCGAGATCGATTTCGAGGTTCGCGATGGCTTCCGAAATGGTCGACTGGCGTTTGCCGAGCTTGCGTGCGGCGGCCGTAAACGAGCCGAGCAGCGCGGCCTCGGCGAATGCGAGCAGGGCTTCGGGGGCGTGGTGCATGCGGTGCTCCAGACTTCTTATTATCGGTAAAACCGATGATAACAAACTGGATTCAACCGGTATCGCCGATCAAAATGGCCGACATGCATGACGTAACGAATAGGAGGGCATCATGAAACAGGTGAACAAAACGGTGACGGAACGGCTGCTGCACGCGCTGACGTTCGAGCTGGTCGCGATCGCGCTGTGCGCGCCGATCGGTGCATGGCTGCTGGACATGCCGGTGTCGCACGTCGGCGTGCTGACGGTGATGGTGTCGCTGATCGCGATGGCGTGGAACATGGTGTTCAACACGCTGTTCGACCGCTTCGAGCGTCGCGCGGGATTGAAGCGCACGCTCGGCATGCGGATCGCGCACGCGGTCATGTTCGAGCTCGGCCTCGTCGCGATGGTGGTGCCGGTGGCCGCGTGGTGGCTGAACGTGAGCCTCGTCGAGGCACTGCTGCTCGACCTCGGCATCGTGCTGTTCTTCCTGCCTTACACGTTCTGCTTCAATCTCGCGTATGACGCGCTGCGGGCCCGCTGGATGGCTCGCCGGGTCGCGGTGCAGGCCGGTTGAGGAGGGGCGGCGCGCCGGTGGCGGCCGGTGGAGCAGGGCTGCGGGGGCCTGTCAGTGCGAGGCGGCCCACAGCCACACGCCGCACGCCACGGCGACCGCGCCGTAGACGGCATAGACGGGCACCTTGAAGCGCGCGAAGCACAGCGTCGCGAAGGCGCCCGTCAGCCAGTAAACCGGGTCGGCCGGCTCGCGATGCAGGATCTTCGCGACGGCGACGACGAGAAAGCCCGTGGTCGCCGCGCGCAGCAGGCGCATGCCGTGCTCGAAGCGCGCGTGGCGCTTGAGCCGGGACAGGTGGTTCTGCGCAAACACGACGAGGCATCCCGACGGGATGAACAGCGCGGCCGTCGCGAGCAGCGCGCCGACCCAGCCGTCGGTCAGGTAGCCGAGAAACGGCACGACGTTCAGCAGCGGGCCCGGTGCCACCGGCGACAGCGCGAACGCCAGCGTGAAGTCATGATCGGAGATGCCCGTCGCCGGCGACACGAACAGCGTCTTGAGCACCGGCAGCGCGGAAAAACCGCCGCCGAACAGCGTCATGCCGGCGCCCGCGAGGCGCGGCCACAGTAGCTGCGCCTGGTAATCGCCTGGCAGCGGCACCGCGAACAGCGCGACGAGCACACCGAGCAGCACGAGCAGGTTGCGGTCGCGCTTCGACAGCGTGAATTCGACCGCGTCGCGCTGGGTCGGCCCCGTCAGCCAGCCCGCTGCAAACGCGGCGAAGAGAATCCCGACGAAAGCGGCGGGAGTATGCGCGAAAGCGAGCAGAATCGTCGACAGCGCGGCGATCGCCTGCTCGAGCCGCGTGCGCGCGAGCGCGCGCAGCTGCTTGACCCACGTGACGCCGATCAGCGCGGCGAGCACCATCCCGAAGTGATTGATCAGCATCGGCGCGGCCAGCGAGCGCACGAGCGGCGTCTGATAAAAGATCGCGAACAGCGTCATCAGGATCGAGAACGGCAGCACGCTCGCGATACCGGCAACCCAGGCGCCGGCGCGGCCGTGCAGCGTCTGGCCGACCTGCACCGCCACGTTGCAGCCGACCGGGCCCGGCACGAGCCAGGCGAGCGCGACGAGATCGCCGAATACGTGCGGTTCGATGCGCTGCAGTCGTTCAACGTAGTGGCGTTCGAGCTGCGCCATCATCGAAAGCCCGCCCCACGAGAGCGCGGAAATACCGGCGACGACCTTGAACAAGGTCCACAGGGATGCCTGTGCCTCTTCGACACGAGCGGTCGCTTCGACTTCGACGGTAGTCATGGTTGTGTGGTTGGCGCAGGGCCGGATCTCTCGCGTATGGCCATGCCGGCGGCCCGCCGACACGTAGGCCCTCCCGATTGTCCGCCGCGCATCGTGACACTGCCATGCGCGAAAACGCTAGTTAATGAACTAAACGATCGGATCGGGAAACGCAACAATCGCGACGGCGCGCAACGGGCGCCGTGGTTGCAGCGGCGCCGCCGTTCAAGCGCCGGTGCTGCCGGTCGCGCGATGGGCGATGACGTTCGGATGGTCGCCGCGCACGCCGAAGCGGGCGATCAGTGCGGGAATCGCGTCGGCCGGCACCGGGCGCGAGAACAGGAAGCCCTGTGCCTCGATCTCGCCGAGCGCGGACAGCCAGGTGATCTGCTCCTCGGTTTCCGTGCCTTCGACGACGACGGTCAGGCCGAGTGAGCGGGCGAGATGGACGATCGACGACACCATCACGCACACGCTGCGATCGTTCGGGATCGCCTGCACGAACGAGCGGTCGACCTTCAGCGTGTCGACCGAGAAGCGGTGCAGGTACGACAGCGACGAATAACCGGTGCCGAAATCGTCGAGCGCGATGCGGATGCCGAGCTTCTTCAGCGCGACGATCTTCTCGGACACGAGCTCCGGATACTCCATCATCGCGGTCTCGGTGATTTCGAGTTCGAGCCGGTTCGCGTCGATGCCGGTCTCCCGCAGCGTGCGCGAGATCGTCTCGATCAGGTCGCCGCGCCAGAACTGCACGGGCGAGATGTTGACCGCGAGCGTCAGCGTGTCGTGACCTTCGTCGCGCCAGCGCGCGATCTGCTCGCACGCGGTGCGGATCACGAAGTCGCCGATCGGCACGATCAGGCCCGTCGATTCGGCGATCGAAATGAATTCGTTCGCCGAGATGATCCCGTGCTCGGGGTGATCCCAGCGCGCGAGTGCCTCGAAGCCGGTGATGTACCGGTGCGTGAGGTCGATCTTCGGCTGGTACGCGAGGAACAGCTGCCCCTCGGCGAGCGCGACACGCAATTGCTGTTCCCAGCGCATCAGGTGATCGGCGCGGTGCGACAGGTGCGGCGCATAGAACTGGTAGCAGTTCTTGCCGGCGTCCTTCGCGCTGTACATCGCGAGGTCGGCCTTCTTCAGCAGGTCGATCTCGCTTTCGTTCGCGACGGTGTGCAGCGCGATGCCGATGCTCGCATGCAGCACGAACGAACTGCCGCGCACGTCGAACGGCTCGCCGAACATCCGGATGATCGCTTCGGCGAGCCGCACCGCGCGCCGCTCGACGTCGTCGCCCTTCATCACGACGACGAACTCGTCGCCGCCGATGCGCGCGAGCGAGCCTTCGTCGCCGACCGCATCGGCCAGGCGCGACGCGGTCATCTGCAGCACGATGTCGCCGGCGTTGTGGCCGAGCGTGTCGTTGACGGTCTTGAAGTTGTCGAGATCGATGAACAGCAGGCCGAGCCGCGACAGGCTCGCCGGCATCGACACGTCGTTGCGCAGCCCGCGCAGCGTCGCGTAGCGGTTCGCGAGGCCGGTGAGCAGGTCGTATTCGGCAAGCTGCGTCATCTCGCGCTCGCGGCCGAGCAGCTTGCCGATCAGGCCCGTCGCGACGCCGAAGAACGCGAGCATCGCGAGCGTGATGAAGCTCGTCATCAACAGGTAGACGTTGCGCGTGTGGTAGTAGTCCGCGAACTCTTCCGTCTGCGATAGCCCGACCATCACGGCGAGCGGATAGCCGTCGAGGTGGCGGTACGACACGATGCGCGTCACGCCGTCGATCGGGTCGATGATCGTGCCCGTCACGCGCTCGGCGATCGGGTACACGCCCGATGCCGAAAACGCGCCGGGCGCGTTGTTCAGCGAACCCGTGCGCCGCGCGAGCACCGTACCCGTGTCGGACACCACCGCGATCACGCCTTCCTTGCCGATCGCCGCGTTGTTGTAGAAGTCGTTGGTGAAGTAGCTCGGGTCTTCCGACACGACGACGATGCCCGCGAAGCTGCCGTCCGGGTTGTTCAGGCGCCGCGTCATCTGCAGCGTCCAGTGGCTCGACACGCGGCCGAGCACGGGTTTGCTGATGAACAGGCGGTCGTCGTTGTGCGCGAGGTGGACCTTGAAGTGCTCGCGGTCGGACAGGTTGATCGGCTGCGGATGAAGCTCGGCCGTGTTCGCGAACAGGATGCCCTTCGCGTTGACCAGCGACACCTGAATCAGCGTATCGCTCGGCACGACGCCTTTTTCGACGGCGCTCGCGAGGTTGAAGTGCGCGGGGGACTTCTCGAATTCGAACTTGACGAAGCGGGTGATCTGGTCGACCTGGTGGATCGCCTTGACCGTATGCTGCTCGAGCGCGGAGGAGAGGATCGCGGCGGAGGCCGCCGCTTCCTTGTACGCGCTGTCCTTTTCCACCGACAGCCGCGCGATGATCACGGCCCACAACAGCGCGAGCGCCAGCATCCCGAGCAGCGGGATCGCAAATAGCGCCCGCCGGCGCGATTTGCGCGGCGTGCGCAGCGGCCGGTTCGGCGGCGTGTGGTTGGACCGGGCGGAGCTCATCGAAGCGGGTGGCGTCCTGCTCGCGTGCGCCATCCGTCCGGATGGCTGGCTTGGGTTGGGGTTATCCCGGCGTCTGTTCGTTCGCGGGATGCGCAACCATGGACAGACGTCCGAAACAACGGATTAGGCCCGATATTACTGGCTGGAACGTTTTTGCGATAGTTGGGCGAAGCGTAGGGCGCCGAACGAGGCGGCGCCATCGCACATCGCGGAATGTCAGGCAGGCGACCGGAAGGTGCCGTCGACGACCGTCACGACGTCGCCGCCGATCCATGTCGTGCCGTCTTCGTCGTAGCGGACGGCGATACGGCCGTCGCGGCCGATCGCCGTGCCCTGGCGGGCCGTGTACGACGGGCCGGGGCGGCGATTCTGCCGCGTCAGCAGCCCGGCCAGCGCGGCGTTCGCGCTGCCGGTGACGGGATCCTCGCCGGGGGTGCCGAACTGGCCGCCCGTCATCAGGCAGCGGATCTCGAACGTCGCGGGGCCGCCTTCGGCGTGCGGCGCGTAGGCGGCGAGGCCGTCCACGCCGTAGCGGCGGGTCAGCGCTTCCAGCGCGACCGGATCGGGCGACAGGCCGATGCACGCGTCGGCCGACTTCAGCCGCACGACCAGCCACGGCGCGCCGTTGTCGACCGCGCACGGCTCGGCATCGAGGTCGAGCGCGTCGCTGCGCAGCGCGGCGGCCAGCGCCGCGTAGTCCGAACGGTCGGGCGGCGTGACGCGTGCCGGCGG